>NZ_WXEX01000008.1 GCF_009877435.1 Heliomicrobium gestii
AAATTGATTGGTTTCGCACGCTTTTGATTCGCAACTGTTCGATTTTCAAGGATCAAAGAAAAATGGCGGAGTGGGTGGGATTTGAACCCACGCTGGCCTTACGACCACTAACGATTTAGCAAACCGTCCTCTTCAGCCGCTTGAGTACCACTCCCGATAGATGGCGGAGCAGACGGGATTCGAACCCGCGATCTCCAGCGTGACAGGCTGGCATGTTAGGCCTCTACACCACTGCTCCCCGTTGCGCCGGTTGAGCACCAGCGCGGATTTATAATATAACAAGAAACGCGAAATTTGTCAAAGGGTATTTTTATCCAACAAATCTCTCATTTCAAAGACGAAGCGACCAGCGCCGCCACCGCTGCGCCAAAGGCGGAACTGATGAAGTTCACCATGTCATTGTCCATAAAAGGCAGGCCGCGGCTGAACCGGTTTTTGACGCCGCTCCGGCTCACTTTCTTTTCTGTCTCCTTCCCCGTTTCAGCATTCACATACATGGTTTGAACCGTCGCCCCGAGCAGGCTGTCAAAGAGCGAACCACCCAAGCCCCCGGCGACAGCGGCAGGAAGGATCCAGAAGCGGCCAACAAGATCTGCCGCGCCACTCCGCCAAAGCTCTTGAACGCCCACGAACAGCCACACCGTCAGACCGATGAGCAGGCCACCCAATAGGGTGGCCAAAGTCCCGACGAGCGTAACGCCTCCGCTCGTTCCCGGCGGCACCACGCGACCGGTGGTGATCAGACGCGGCGGCCGCCGGCTCAACACGCCGATCTCCGTGGCCCAGGTATCGGCATTGACAGTGGCCATCGTTCCAACGAAGGCGGCAAAGAAGGCTGGTTCTGCTGGGAAGAGAAAGTGCAGCACCGCCAGTACAGCGCCAAAACCGCCATTGGCCAGCGCTTGTCCAAAATCGCGGCGACTGCCCTTGTCAAACTTTTCTTCGGCCACGGCGCTTTTTTGCGCCTCTTTGTACTTGGAAAGGGCGGATCCGTAGATGAAAAAGGCAACCAGTGTAAGGCCCCATACCCAGCCGCCAAAGCCAAAAATCAGCGTGCCGACAAGGATCGCCCCGGCTACCCCGCTGGCTGACAGGGATCGGCGCCGGTAGGCCAGCGCCGCGATGAGCGCGCTCAGGGCCAGTCCGAGCAGGATCATAGGCAGATCGACATTCCAGGTGACCAGCGCCCAGAGGAGCAGCGCCGTGCCGATAGGGACGGTGAAATTGTCCAAACCGCCCAGCGAAAGGGCCTCCAAAAAGGTGGCGATGAGGGCGAGGAGGAAGGCAATACCCACCGCTCCGCTTCCGTCGGTTCCGCTATCCATCCATAGAAGCGTGAGCAGGATTGATAAGAAACTGAAGGCGAACATGGCGGCGCTCCCCTCCCAGCTGCGCTGGTGATCGCCAACCCTGTAAAAATGCTTTCCCAGAGCCTGTCCCAATACGGCGGCAAAGGCGTCTCCCCAGGTCATGGCCATGGTGGCCGCCACGGCGATGTAGACCTGTCCCCGTGGCCAGAACCACAACAGCAACAGCGTCACCGACAGGATGAAATAGACCGTGCCTGGCCTTCCCCCGTCAAGATCCATCGCCTTGATCAAGCGGTAGCGGTAGCTGACGTAGTTGAACACGATAAAGGTCAGCGCCGGAATGATCCCCATGTACCAGTGGTCGAAGTGGGCGACGGCCCCGACGATCCACATCCCTGCGCCGACATGGACGACCTTGCGGGTAAACTCAGCCGGGTAACGGCGCCATTTTTGAATCACCGTGGCCACGATCAAGAGACCCAGAATATAGGCATAGGATATCAACAGCCCATTGATATCATTTTGGCTGATCGCCAAACGCCCTCACCCCGCAATTATCACCACATTTTTATCCGTTGCAATCCTTTGAAACATTCAAACGACGAACCTTCTTCATGGTAACATAGGGCGCCGAACGCGTAAATTGTACCGGCAAAAAAAGCGACGACCGCCGGTCTCCCCACCAGCGGTCATCTCGAACCAAGGTTATTTGATCTGGAACCGGCTTACCTGCCTCAACAGGTCATGGGAAAGTTTGGAGAGTTCTTCTGTCGCTTGTACAATGGTCCCGATGGCGTCACGCTGTTCCTCGCCAGCCAGGGCGATCGTACTGATTGAATCGGAAATGGTCCGCGACGTGTCAACGAGACGGTTGACATGGCGATCGTTTTTCGCCACGATCTCCCTGTAGGAGGAGGCCAGATCAGACAGGCTGCCCTCCATCTCGAGGACCTTCTCCGTGATCGTCGTAAAGTTCCGACTGGCGCCTTTGATATGAAGGGTTCCCTGTTCCATCCGGCCGGTGCTCTCCCCGATGGCCTGGACCGCTTTGCGCAGGTTCGACTGTGTTGTATCAATCAATTGTGCGATATCTTCGGTGGCTTTGGCTGTCTGTTCTGCCAGCTTCTTGATCTCACCGGCCACGACGGCAAAGCCTCTGCCCTGTTCACCGGCCCGGGCCGCTTCGATTGCGGCGTTGAGGGAAAGCAGGTTGGTCTGGGCGGCGACACTGGAGATCATCTCCAGGATCCTGCCGATTTCCTGTGAACTCGATTCCGATTCCTCAATGATGGCGTTCATATTCCGGTTAGAACTGTGCAGCCGCTCGATATCGGTGACGACCATCTCCATCTCCTGAGCGCCCTTCCGGGAGATCTCCACCGTGTTTCGAGAAAAGGCGACGGTCTGTTCAATCTCCGTAGCCACCGCCAGCATCTCACCGTAAATGTGTTGAAAGACGTCAAAGATGCTGTCACTGTTCTTTTCTCCGTCGCCGGTAACACGAGAGATGTCGGTGATGCTTTCCACCACCTGCTCCATGCTGCTGGAACACTCCTCAGCCCGATTCAGACATGTCTCTGAGGAGTGCGCCACCTGGTGAGAGCGCTCCTGGATAGCCATCACCAGTTCACGCATGTTGGCGGCCATCTGATTGACATTGGCGGCCAATCTCGCCAGTTCGTCATCGCCGCTGATGGTCACCTGCTCGGTCAGATTCCCACCGGCGATCTCCTTGATCTTCCGCTCAATCTGTTCGATCGGCCGCGTAATCCCGCCAGCGATCCAGAAAGCGACAGCCGCTGCCGCCAGCACAATCAAGAGGGTCATCCCGGTGTTTTTCATCAGAAAGCTGTTTACCATTGCCATGGCAGCCGACTGTTCCTGAATCGAGATGACAGCCCAGCGTTTGGCGTTTCCGGGCAGTTGCACCGGGGAATAGGCGGCCACATAACCCTTCCCGTAGCTGTCTCTATAGGCGATGGCGTCTGTTTCCCCAGCCAACGCCCGCTCAACGGCCCCCTTGAGTTCTGCTGGGACACTAAAAGACTGTTCCTCCACCTTCTGGTTGCCGTTGGCGTCAAAGACCACATTCCCTTGGCTGTCCTTGACAAGCACCTTGTAGGTCATCTTCTTGTAGTTATAGGCTTCCGCCAACTGCGTCCGATCCGGATGGGCCACGACTCCGCCGTCTTCGTCCAAGATCATGGCATACTGCCCCTCAGCCGAATCCATCTTCTCCACAAACTCCTGCAAGGCGCCCAATTTCAAATCAGCGCCAAAAACGCCCACCAGTTTTCCTTCCTGCCGGATGGGCAGGATGACGGAAGACACAGCAATGTTGCCGCTCACTGAAAAATAGGAGGGCGTGATAAAGGGTTTGTCCGGATCTTTCATGATCTGTTTAAACCACCAGCGGTTCGAACGATCGCCCAGGTTCCCGCTGGAGCGGGCCGTCTGCATCCCATCTGTCCCCTGAACATAAAGGAGTTCAAAATAGGGATTGGACTGGATAGTCGAAGCCAGCGCCTTTTGCTGTTTTGCCGGTTCAAAAGCGGTGATGTCACTGCTCTTGGCCAAGACATCGCTGACACTGTAGGCCTTTTCCAGATAGGTTTGCACATTGCCAGCGATCATGGTGGCGTAGGCCTTGGTCTTATCCTTGGCATAACGCGAAAAATCGCTTTCCAACATCACATAGCCGATGACATTGTAAACGAGACAGGGAATAATGACGAGAAGCAACGTTGCCGCCAATACCCGCGTTCGGATTGAGCGCATGGAAACACCTTGCCTTTCAGCCGTCGCATTCGATTTGTTTTTTCTATCATAAAAGAACCCCTCCGCGAAATGTGTCGAAATATGTAGAACAGTTTAAAACCATCGTACAATTTCTGAGTTTTAACATAAAAAAAATAACCCCGCGTCCCTTTTGTCCGAGATAGCGGGATTACATTACGGACAGTGTAAAACAAAGGAATAGGGATCCTTGCCGATTATACATGGTGATGCATCAATGTTAGATGAATAATAGCAGACTCCAGAAGACATACAGGGCAATTGAAACAGAAAAATCAAAAACCCGAATGTTTTCAACAAAAATAACAAACACGCTGACTGCGCATCCGAGACAAGCGCAGCAGCGTGTTTGAAAAACAATCACCCAATAAAAATCGCCTGCAACAAAATCACCTATCGAACCCCGCTCCAGAGTAAATCACCGGTTACGAAGCTTCGCTGCAGAGACCATCCTTCGGTTGGTAATGGAGGCCCATGACACCATTGACGCGGTAGGCGTCGAGACAGTACTTGCAAAGCATGTTTTTCGCCGGGCAACTGGCGTCATTGACGCATTCGTTGCAGAATTCGGCTTTACATGTGGGATGCCAGGTGCCCGAGCAATCCAGTCTGTGGTGAATGCCGCTCTGGCTGTCCTTCCATTTCGACCATTCAAACATGGGGCATTCCTCCTCAAACCTAATAGGGCTGAGATATTTTCAGATTATTCTGATTGATTACTCAGCTTACCTATAGGTTATGTCAGTTGACTGTCAGTTGACTGTCAGTTGACCATTGACAAATTGAACCGTATAGGTGGCAAAGACCTTCGTCTCACCGGTTCGCTTGTCTACTTGCTTGACCTCGATGGCGCCGTTGGCTTGGACCGTCGCTTTGTATTCCCAATCCAAAATCGAGGCGATCGTCAGATCGACCAGTTCCGTTCTACCCATCTCGTCCCAGTTGATCGTTCCGTCGGGGTTCACCAACTTATCATTTTTTGCCTTCGTTTCGTCAATCTTCTTCTGCAGCGCCTCCTTGAGCCGATTGGCGACTTCACTCTTCGAGAACCCTTGAACCTTATCGACCACATTTTTTAGGTCCGGCGCCTTCATGGTCTCGGTTGATGGCGCTGAACATCCGGATAAAATAAGTAAACTCCCGACGAATGCCGTCAGGAGAAGTAACCGCCACGGAATATGCCCCATGTCCATTCCCCCTGATGTGGTGTTTCTTGCCGAAAGGGCAAATGTTCTTATCTCCATCATACATCAAAGTCTGTCGCTGGTCTAGCCATTGTACCAGTCCGATCGAGTGCCAAGGGCAAAGGCCAGTCGGCGGATCCCCTCTGTGATTTGCTCTTCTGCCAGATGACCGTACCCGAGCAGGATTTTGTCCGAATGGTGTCCCTTGAGCAAGGCCCTGTCCTCGACTGGATAGACGCGGACGCCGGCGGAGCGGCATCGGCTCAACGCCTTCTCATCCAAAACATGTCCCGGAAACTGCGCGACCAGGTGCAGTCCCGCCGCATCGCCGCCGATCCGGATGGCTCCCGAAAAAAACCGGTTCAGTTCCTGCACCACCTGGGCGCGGCGGCTTTTGTAGACTTTTTTCATCCGAGCCACATGACGTCCCAGGTGGCCTTCGCCGATGAATGCCGCCAGCACCCGCTGTTCCAGACTGGGGCAGTGGATATCGGAGAGCCGTTTGCACTCCCGGCAAGGCGCCACCAGTTTCTCCGGGAGGATCAAGCAGCCCAAGCGAAGCGCCGGCGACAAAATCTTGCTGAAGGAGCCGATATAGATGACCCGTTCGGGATCTAGGCCTTGCAATGCGCCGATAGGGGCGCCGGTGTAACGAAACTCGCTGTCATAATCGTCCTCCACGATAAAACAGTCCCTCTGGCGCGCATACTGGACCAGTTCGATCCGTCGCTGGGCCGGTAGAACTCCGCCCAAGGGAAACTGGTGGGAGGGCGTGGTGAAGATAAAAGCCGGACACGCCGCTTCGGGGAGCAAATCCGTACGGAGTCCCAACTCGTCGACAGGCACCGGGAGGAGCGGCGAACCACTGGCGCTGAAAGCGCGGCGCACATCCTCGTTGGTCGGATCCTCCATAATCATCGGCCGTTGCGCCTGCAGGAGCACCTTGGCCACCAGATTCAGGCCCTGCATCGCCCCGGTGGTGATCACGATCTGGTCGCCAATACAACAAAGGCCGCGCGTGCGCATCAGGTGGTCGGCCAAAAGTCGCCGGAGTTCGGGACTTCCCTGGGGATCGCCGTAACTCCAGTCTGCCGGCGTCATCTCCATACAGACTTTATGGAGCAGCGTCGCCCACTTTTTCTGCGGAAACTGATCCAGACAGGGCAAGCCGGATCGAAAGTCGATGACCGGCTGGCGGGCAGGAGAAACAGACACCGCCAGATCCAAAAGCGCCCCCGGAGTCTGCGCCTCTTGAGCGACCTCATCGGCTGTGATGTCGTCTCCCAGAACCCAATGGGATGCGCCTGATCGAACGCCTCCATCGTAGGTCGAGAAATCGACGCCTGACGCCGGGTTTTTCGAGAGCCCGAGTTCTACGTAGGTGCCGGAGCCGGGTCGGCTAGCTAGATACCCTTCCGCCAGGAGTTGATCATAGGCCTCGGCGACGACATTGCGGGAAACCCCCAGTTGTTCAGCCAGTTCCCGTGTCGACGAGAGACGTTCTCCTCCTTGCAAACGCCCACTCAATACGGCTTGGCGGATCTGTTGATAGATCTGCCGGTTCAAGGGCAGATCACGCCCTCTTTCAATAGATAACCAGATCATCCCTTGCTCCCCCCTGCCCACGCCTTCCCACACCGAAACTGGCCCTCTAAAAAGCACAGAAGAGTGGCGCTACAACCATTCCACTTTCTCATGCTATTGTACAAGAAAGCAGCCCTGAAGGGCGAGATGAATCGAGGAGGGTATTTGGTGACCGTGAATCTTTCCGCATTTTTTTACCTCGGTGGGGCCATGGCCTTGATCGGCAGTTCTGTCTGTTTTGGCAAAGCGGTGACCGATTCGATGCCCCTATCTCTGGCCTCGGCCATCCGCTACGCCATCTCCTTGCTCTGCCTCCTCCCGCTCTTCTGGCGTGAGCGGCGGGATCTGCCGACCCTGAGAAAAAAGGACTGGCTGATCCTGATCCTACAGGGCTTGACGGGCCAATTTCTGTTCAGTCTCTTTCTTCTTTACGGCTTGCGCCATCTCTCGGCCTCAGAAAGCGGGATCTTGACGAGCACCATGCCTGCCGTCATCGCGGTGCTCTCCTTCCTGTTCCTGAAAGAAAACATCAGCCGTCAAAAAGCGACTGCCATCGCCTCCGTCGTCGCCGGCATCGTGCTCATGAATTACTTCGGCGCCGCACAGCTGGATCAACGGGGCGCCAACCCGCTGCTGGGGAGCATCCTCGTCTTCGGCGCTGTCATCGGCGAATCCCTCTTCACCATCTTCAGCAAGGTGCTGACGGCACGCCTGCGCCCGATCACGATCGCCACCGTGGTCACCTTCTTCGGCTTCCTGCCTTTTCTGCCTTTTGCGGCCTATGAGGCCCTAACCTTCGACTTCACCGCATTGTCCTGGAAGGTCTGGGTTGCCCTGTTTCTCTACGGCTCACTCATCACCGTTGCGCCCTTCTACCTCTACTGCCGCGGTCTGGCCCTGGCGTCGGCCGGCACAGCGGCCGTGTTCACCGGCGTCATGCCGGTCAGCAGCGTGATCTGCGCCTACCTCTTCCTCGGCGAACCCTTCCTCTGGTTTCACCTGCTGGGTATGGGCGGCGTGCTGCTCGGGATCGCTTGCATCGCCGGAGAATCGCCGTCCGTAGACGCATCCGAGGCAGCGTCATCACAGGGCATGAAATCGCCGCTCCCTCTGGCGAACGAGAATAGGTCCGAAACCTCCAGTTAGGTCAAACAAGAAAATAATAGAAAAACCCCGCAGGCAGGCCTTCCGGCACGCTGCGGGGTTTTGACACTTGTAGCCGTAGACTTCCTTTGGAGAAGCAGAAGACCGTTTTCGCCCCTTTACTGGCCTGCCTTCAGTTCCGTCCAAAAGCGATCGTAGATCTTGAGCGTGTCGCCTACATCCTGGATCCACTCGCCCTTGCCGATCTCGCTCTTGCTCAGGTTGATCATGGGGTTTTTCTGATAGTCCTGGCTGTGCAGGGCAAAGGCTTTCTCGTTGGGGTTGCTGTAGCCGATAAATTCATAGTTCTTGACGCTGACTTCGGGCTCCATCAGGTAGTTGATGAACTGCTCTGCCAGTTCACGGTGCTTAGCGCCTTTGGGGATGGCCAGGGTGTCGGCCCAGACGGTGGTGCCTTCTTTGGGGATGATGAAGGCCACGTCTTTGTTGTCCTTGTAGACAAAGGCGGCGTCTCCGGACCAGACAGTGCCGATCCAGGCCTCTTCGGTGATGAACTTCTGCTTGATGTCCTCCGTGTCATAGGCGAGCACGTTGGGCGCCAGGGTCTTCAGGTCATTGTAGGCCTTCTCGATCTCTTTTTCATTCTTGGTGCTATTGGAGAAGCCGTTTTTCTTGAGGGCCATGCCCAGCATTTCCCGCGAGTCGTTGAGCAGGACCAGCCGTCCCTTGTATTTGGGATTCCAGAGATCCTGCCAACTGGTGATTGGATCCTTGACATACTTGGTGTTGTAGGCGATGCCGGTGACACCCCAGGTATAGACGACAGAGTGCTTGTTGCCGGCGTCAAAGGTCGGCGTTTGGAAGGAACTGACCAGGTTTTTCAGGTTCGGCAGGTTGTTGTGGTTCAATTCCTCCAGCAACCCCAGTTTCACCATCGTACCCACCATGTAATCGGAGGGCTGGATCAGGTCATACTGGGCGCCGCCGGCCTGAACCTTGGCCAGCAATTCCTCGTTGCTGGAGAAGACATCGTAATTGACTTTGCAGTTGAATTTCTTCGCAAAATCATCAAGCACTTCCGGCGAAAAATTGTCCGACCAACTGTAGATGTTCAGCACCCGCTCACCGGTAGCGGCGGCGTCCTGCCCGCTGTTGCCCTGAGGCGCTTGGGCGTTCTGCCCGCCGCAGCCTGTCAGAACCAGGCCGACCACCAGCAGGAGCGTCAGCAACAGGCAGAGCGATTTTTTCTGTTTCATTTGTTTCGTTTGTTGCATTCATTCATCCTCCTTCTCGGATTTTATCTCTATTGCGGCTTGCGCCGGGAGCCTTCGCTCCTGGCGCATCGACCCCAATTGGAGCGCTAAAAGGGCATCTGATGGGGCGAATGTTCGTCGCGGTCCTTGTTTTGCAGCCACTGAACGATGACCACCAGCACGACGATGATGGCGATCAGCATCGCCGAGAGGGCGTTGATCTCCGGAGAAATCCCCCGCTTGACCATTCCGTAGATGTAGAGTGTCAAGGTCGTCGAGTTAGGACCGGCGACAAAGAAACTGATCACGAAATCATCAATGGACAAGGTAAAGGCGAGCAGCGCGCCGGCGATGATACCCGGCGAGATCAGCGGCAGGGTCACATAGCGGAAGGTCTGCCAGGGCGAAGCGCCCAAATCCTGGGCAGCCTCTTCCAATTCCTTGCCCATCCCCTCTAACCGCGCCGAAACGATGACGACGACAAAAGAGACGCAGAAGGTGATGTGCGCGATGATGATCGTCGCCTTTCCCAGCGGAAAAGCCAGTTGGCTAAAGAGGATCAGCAGGGAGAGCCCCATGACGATCTCCGGCACCAGGATAGGCAGGTAGATCAGGCTGTTGATCGCCCCCTGCCAGCGATACCGGTAGCGATGGAGCGCCAGGGCGACGCTCGTCCCCATCACCGTCGAGAAAATTGTCGAGACGACGCCGATGCTCAAACTGTTTTCCAAGGCATTGAGCACTTGCTTGTTATCCAGAAGCGAGAGGTACCACTTGACGGTCCAGCCTGTCCACTGGGCGTTGACTCGCGATTCGTTAAAAGAGTACAGCACCAGGACGATGATCGGTATGTACAAAAAGGCGAGCACTGCCAGGGCGTAGGCGAAGAGCAGGTGGTGGCGCAGGCCTTTCAATGGCGTCCCCCCTTCCCTTTTTGCGACTCCAGGACGCGGTAGTAGAGATAAATCAGCACCAGCGAAAACACCGTCAGCAGGATCGACAGGGCAGAACCGAAGGGCCAGTCGCGCGCCGACAGAAACTGGTTCTGGATCAGGTTGCCGATGAGGGCCGACTTGGCGCCGCCCATGATATCGGGGACGACAAACATCCCCAAGGAGGAGACGAAAACCAGGATCGAACCGGCGGCGATGCCCGGCAGGGTCAAAGGCAGCGTCACCTGGCGGAAGGACTGCCAGGGCGTCCCCCCCAGGTCATAGGCCGCCTCCAACAGCCGCCGGTCTAGTTGTTCCAGCGACACGTAGACAGGCAACACCATGAAGGGCAGATGGGTGTAGATCATGCCCAGTTGGACCGCCGCCGGGTTATAGAGCAGGTTGAGCGGCTGGTCGATCAGGCCGGACGCGATCAAGAAGGTGTTCAACAACCCCTGGCTGCGCAGGATCACCACCCAGGCGTAGGAACGGATCAGAAAGTTGATCCAGAAGGGCACCATCACCATGAGCAGCCACACATTCTGCCAGGATCGGTTCATCCGCACGATCCGGTAGGCCAACGGGTATCCCAAGAGGAAGGTCAAGATTGTCGTTACCACCGACATCTGGACTGTGTCGCTGAGGATGTTCAGGTACAGGGGCTCAAAAAAGCGCCGGTAATTCTCGAGAGTAAACTGGTAGAGGACCTCGCCATAGGTCCCTCGTTGACAAAAGGAGATGGCGACAACAAAAAAGAGGGGAATCAGAAAAAAGGCGGTGAGCCACCCGAGAGCAGGCAAAGCCAGCCAGCGTCCCTTGTTCATCGGCGCAACCTCACCTCATCGGCAGGCGACCAGGCGATGCCGACTCGCTCACCGACCTCCCACTTGCGCTTGTCATCAAAGTACTGGTAGGTCATGACCAAGGCGCCGTCACCGTCAAGACGGACATAGACCTTGTCGATGGTGCCGTGAAAGACGACCTCCTCGATGACGCCTCGATGGAGACGCGCCGGATCGGGTCCGTTCTCGCCGGCGGTGATGTCATAGTGGTCGATCTTTTCCGGCCGAACGGCGTAGCAGTCTTCCCCTCGCTGAAAAATGTTGTTTTCTCCGATGAATTTGGCGGCGAAGAGGCTCTCCGGCCTGTGATAGACGGCATGGGCCGTCCCCAGTTGCTCGATGACGCCCCGGTTCATGATCAGGATCCGGTCAGACATGGTGATGGCCTCCTCCTGGTCATGGGTCACATAGACAAAGGTGAGGCCAAGGTTTTTCTGCAGGTTTTTCAGTTCCAACTGCAGGTTTTTGCGCAGCTGGTAATCGAGGGCGCCCAGGGGCTCATCCAGGAGCAGCACCTTCGGGTTGTTGACAATGGCCCGGGCGATGGCCACGCGCTGCTGCTGGCCGCCGGAAAGCTGTTTCGGCTTGCGCTGGCGAAACTCTCCCAACTGGGTCAGTTCAAGCACTTCACCGATCCGCCGATCCTGCTCCGGCTGGGGCACCTGCTTCATCTTCAGGCCAAAGCGGATGTTTTCCTCCACCGTCATATGGGGAAAGAGGGCATAGTGTTGGAAAACCATGTTTACATCGCGCCGGTATGGCGGCAGATGGGTCACCGCTTGTCCATCGAGAAAGACATCGCCCCCTGTCGGTGTCTCCAGACCGGCGATGATCCGCAACAACGTCGTCTTTCCACAGCCGCTCGGACCGAGGAGGGTGAAAAACTCCCCCTCATAGATCTCCAGTGAAATCGGCGAAAGCACCTGATGGCCGTCGAAGGCCTTCTCCACATTATGTAGCGTAATCATTGCTTTTTCTTCCATTTGCTCAATCCATCGCTCCAACGCTCTTTTTCCGTCTCTTCATGTTCTCATTTTATAGCCAAAATCCTGCCTTCACGTGTCACATTTTAACACTATTTGAGGGAATTTAGCATTTGTGATTCAAAGAATTAAAAGATCTTATCACCCAGGCTCATGAGCACCTCAAAGACGATCAGCCCGATGATGGCCAGTTCCAGGAGCATCGAACGGTGGTTGACCACCTCGTCGTTTAGCATGGCGTAGTTGTTGGCGATGACGGAGAGTTTCCGTTTGATGCTGTCCATCCAGACGGCGGAGCGCAGGATGCTGGTGGCCGCCGCATAGACGCGGGCAAAAAAGATGTCCTCTGTCACCTTGATGGAGTTCTGGATCTTTTCCGTCACCTCATTGATGTCGATGACCAGTTCCATATAGGACTTGATGATCCGGCGGTACTGGCGCAGGCGCGAATACCAATTGTCCCGATCGGCTCGGTCGATATCATCGTACATCTGATTCATCTCACCCGACAGGAGTTGGTCATAGTAACGCAGTTCCACCAGTTGCGTCAGAGCAAACTCGATCAGATCGGGGATGTCGGTGCTCCCCTCGGCGTCATGGACGAGGGCCGAATCCCAGGTGAGGATGGCATGATCCTTCAGACCGTACGAAAAGGAGTTTTTTAATGTCTCCTGGCGAAGTTGGGCGCTCACCGGCTCCCGCTCGGCCAGCAGCACCGGCACCGGGTCCCAATCTTCCCGCCAGCCTCGGAAGAAAAAGAGGGTAAAGTCTTCTTCCACCTTTCCCTCACGGAGCGGCTCCATGGCGCCGGCGAGAGTACTCGTTACAGAGTCGCGCCACTGGTGAAAGAGCGCCTCCAGATCATCGCGACTGTAAAGAGCGACGGACAGGTCGAGGAGTTGATCATAGGTGAGGTCTTCCGGCAGGATGATCTGCAGGATCAGGCTGACGACGCCCAGGTCATAGACGCGGGCCACCACCTGTCCCTTGTAGTGGCGACCCTCAATGGGGATCTCCCAGGTTCCCAGTTCCATCGAGACGGGCGGATTTTCAATGATGATCGACTTGGGCCGCACCCGGGACAGACGCAGCCGGCTCGTCGGTTTTTCCTTCATGAACAGGGCTTGCACCAGGCCGAGATCAAACTCCTTGGCCACTTCATAAACCCGGTAGAGCCAGATGGCGTCTTGCATAAATCGATCGATTCCTCGCTTTCTGCGCCTCAAAGGCGATGGACTGTCTTTTTGATCAGAATATCCCTTTTTCGACAACGAAGTCAAAAGCACGACTGAAAAATTAATCTAGTTAATCGCATTTTTACCTATAGGCGACAATACAGAGGAATTCCAGATCATTTAAAAGGATTTTTAGAACGTGAAGAGAATTACACCTACATGAAAGAAATTCCTAGGGCGGAGTTGATGGCATATGCAGATCTTTTTGGCCAGACAGCCCATTTATAATGGCAGCCACGATATTGTCGCCTACGAATTGCTGTTCCGCTCCGGAATTGAGAATGTGTACAAACACGCCGACGGGGATTATGCCACCAAAGGCGTCATCTCTGACGCCTTTTCCCTGATCGGCATCCAGAAAATGACGGGCGGCAAGCCGGCCTTCATCAATTTTACGCGCAACCTGCTTTTGGAGGATGTGGCCTTCCTACTCCCCAAGGACCTAGTGGTGCTTGAGGTGTTAGAAAACGTAGAGCCCGACAAACCAGTCATCGATGCCTGCATCCGCCTCAAAATGGCCGGCTATAAGATCGCTCTCGACGACTTTGTGTTCGAGGGAAAGTACGAACCCTTGATCGATCTGGCCGATATCATCAAAGTCGATTTCCTGACTACCCCTTCGCCGGAACGGGCGGCGCTCGTCAAACGCTGCGCCCGGCGACCGAAGATGAAGTTTCTGGCCGAGCGGGTCGAAAATCTGCCTGACTTCAAGGAAGGCTTGGCCCTGGGCTATACCTTGTTTCAGGGATACTTCTTCAGCAAACCCGAGGTGATCTCCAGCCGGGATTTGCCCCACTGCAACATGGGCAATCTGTCCGTCGTCAACGCCTTGGCGAGGCCCAATCTCGAACTGGAGGATCTGGAGGATATCATCAAACGGGATGTGTCTCTTACCTATAAGCTGCTGAAGTTCATCAATTCGTCGCTCTTCGGCTTTTCCTCACGCATTGAGTCGATCCGGCACGCCATCAGCCTATTGGGAAAGAAAGAAGTGACCCGTTGGGTCACCTTGATCACCTTCCGGCAGATGTGTGACATCTCTTTTCCGCAGCTGCTGGAAACCAGTCTGCTGACGGCGAAGTGCTGTGAACTGCTGGCCCCCCATTTGGGCCTGAAAGGACGCGCGTCAGACCTGTTCCTGCTCGGCCTGTTTTCCGTGCTGGATGTCTTATTCAACAAGCCCTATGAGGAGATCCTCACGGACCTCCCCATCGCAGAGGACATCAAGCAAGCGCTCTGTGGGGAACCGACGCGGCTCCGCTGGCTGCTGCTGGCCGTGCAGTCCTACCGGGACGGCGATTGGGCGCAGTTTTCCCTGAATTGCGCGCGTTTGTCGCTGGCGGAGGATGTCTTTCCCACGGTCTTTTTAAGCGCCCTGGACTGGGTGTCAAGTTATGCGAAGTTGTAGGATGCGAGTTCAGGATAAATATGGTAATAAAGCGAAACCGCCCTATTTGATTCTACTAGATTGGGCGGCTTCGCTTTTTCAACAACCCCATTATGCGACTATACGCCTAACGGGATAGGGCATCACCTGATTCCACCTCTGGAAATCCAGTATTTGACAACTGGATATGTACGTTCTTTTCCACGGCTCATGCCCTTCCTTTTTTAACCTAGCCGCCATTTTTGAGGTGACAACTGGCAAGAGCCTTGGATCAAAATTTAAATGTTCAACACATATGAGAACAATATAAATAATAGTTTTGTGATCTTTATTCATCAGATGCAAATAGGTGTAGCTGTCTCGGCATTTCGGCACAAGTTCTTTTGTTACTAGTGTTTTGCTTGTCAATTTAGTAACAAAATTAAGCCTGTCTTGGGTCGAAGCTTTTGTATGACTCGGATCCTTCACATCAATGAGTAAAAAGGCGTCCTCGGTTTCTACAACAAAATCTACAAACATCATCCCTTCAGGAAGTATCCGTCCAGGCTGATCCAATTTTTCAACGGACAAGGCGCGGGAAAAGTCAAATTCCAACTGTTTCTCAGTGAAAATCAATCCCTTTTTCCTCCCAGGGTCTTTTCAACCTCGCGATCATAGAGATCCAGGTATTTGTCCATAATCGCATTTTCATCGATATGACCATAATCACTAGAAGTGGATATGTTAACCGATTCACCATCACCTTTTCGAAAGAAAGAGTGAAATAAGATTTTATCTCCGCCTGTCCGTTGAAGGTCAATTTCCTTCAATGTTACATAATCATGGGTTGCAATAAAAACCTGTACACCAAATCGCTGTAGTTCAAGTAATATCTCAACAACCACACGAACCATCTGGGGGTTTAGATTTGCTTCCGGTTCATCCCAAAATAAGACGGAGCCTTTCAGTAGTGTTTCATTTTGAATTAAAAGCCAAAGCAAAGCCAGCTTTCGCAACCCTTCGGCGAGCAAGGTGAACTCTAACATCCCTTGAGTGTTCTTTAGGAAAAAAGTTTCTCCCTCTGTGACAACCTTGCCATCTAGAACGTATTCCAATTTTCTGAGCAGATTCGCACGGTGTTCATCCAAGGGACCCCGTTTAGGCGGTAAATAGGCGCGGTCAATAATATCGGAATAGACTTCTTCAAAATGAACCAGTCGCTCCGAATAAAGTGAACGAAACCCTGGCGCATTGGCCAACATCTCCTTCACCGGGATATAGGCGCATTTGATCTTACTCTTCTTCCACTTGTCTTCATTAGAGTCGATGGGCGTATTTTTCGAATGGTTGGTAAATGTAAGATTGAGTTCTTCCTTTTCACAAGATACAATGATTTTCGCCGTTGTCGACCCTTTTTTTCTTCTCACCAATCTTCCAATTCTATATTCGTAGGGTAAAAAGATACGAATCATTTTATCAATATAACTTTCAAGCTTGCCGGTGATCGCTCCGGCAGCATATAGTGTCTTCATGATATGGGTCTTACCTGTGCCATTTTTACCGATGAATACGTTTATCCCCGGGGAAAAAAGCAGATCGATATTCTCAAAGGCCGAAAAATTCTCTGCCTGAAACCGCGTAAAGGTGCTCATATCGATTCCCCCTGTTTGTTCCACCCTATACCTGCTCTCGACAAACTGGTGCACGCTGAGTCCAAGACATTCCATTTTTCTTTTCGCCAATTCTTTGCCCTATCCCTTCAAACATGATTGCCACACAATCATTATCTGCGATTTCAACTCTAATGAAAAAAGCCGGGCCTTCGCCCGAGCTGTCTTCTGGAAAAAGTTTTTTCTTTTCCCTATTTCTCATCGCCTCCGTCCTTTTGCGCGATCTGAGCCAGAAGATCGTACCAACCTTTCTGCATCTCCCAAGGAATCGCCGTCTGCGCGTCTATCGTCGCCTCCAATCCTTCGCCGTCTTTGCCGGCGATGAGTTGGGGGCTTTTTTCTTCTGCCATCCTTTCACCTCCTGGTTCTAGGATGCTCAGCAACGGGAACAGCTTGCCTGGTAAAATCCCCTCGAAACCACCGGTAAAAGTAGCGGGAAGCCATGAAAGTCAGAAACAAGGTGATCCAAGTCCAATACCAACTCCAGTGAATGTACTTTATCAGGTTTGTGTAATTTTCCAAGACCACTTCGAATACGGTGATGCCCGATGTATAGATGACATAATGAATCGCTTTTCGGAGCAGACTGCGATGTTCAGGAAAGTATAGGTTGAACAAGACACAAATGCCGGGGTAAACAAAAAACTCAAAGGTAAAACTCGTGTTGACGGCACTGGCGAACAAACGCACCGGGTATACGATGAGGTTCCACTGAACAACCAAAATGCCAGAGAACCATGTCAGCAGTTGTTTAAAGAAAAAAATCAATATGGAGTCTCGAAACTTTTCCTTTGGCACGTAATAAATCAAGGCGATCGCCATAACGATCCATGCTCCGAACTCAATGATTCTTTCGAGCGACATGCGGGAGCCTCCAAAAGAACAATTTCATTATGTGAGTATGCCCTTGGAGGACCCTGTGTACTCATCGCTCGGAACGTGAACTCAAACCCCTGCCGATCTTTTCAATCTCTTGCGAACAGGGAATCTCTGTATTCGACGGTTTCTCCTTTCACTTGCGTGCTTAATTTGAGGCTCTCGTGGGTCCCTTGTTGGAACCATTGATAACGGCCGTGTTTCCCTTGGACTCCCAATGCAAGGTATAACCAAGGCTCTCGACGATAGACCGGATGGGAACCATGATGTTTCCGTCCAGGAGCACCGGCGCCATGTCCATTTCAAAAGCCTTGCCGTTGATAATGGCAGTCTTAAAGTCAACAGTCATAAGGACAGTCAAATCGCCCTTTGTCATGGTGGCCGATTGAAAAGCATTGTCCCATGTCACTGTGGCGCCAAGTTCTTCTCCAAGCATGCGTATCGGCACTATGACTCGCTTTCCCCAAAAAATTGGTCTGGGCTTGCCGGAATCGAAGTTGAGAAAATGACCATTGAGCAGGACATGAACACCTGCTTGTTGCGACCAGTCGAAGGCCCAACTGGGACTCGGTAAAATCGTCGCCCAGATAAGGGCCAGTAGGATGATCTTGCGCTTCATTCTATCCCCCTCCCTTACAATTTATATGTAAATCAAATGTCTCATTTGCCTTTTTTCACCATTTTTTTCTTGAGAATTATTACCCATATCAAGCTTTTCTTTATGATGATTTTTCAAATCGGAAAACAAATAGTTAAAACCCGCCAACCCAAGCAGAGCAAGGGCTAGCGGGTCTTTCTACCTGAACGAAAAAATCTCAAAAAATTTTAAAACAGGCACATCTGATCGGTCTCACACATCCCATCCAAGGTCCCATGCTTCTGCAGCGCCTCAATCACCGTCTTACTCACCCGGCTCCGGACACGCAGGTCCTCGATCGAAGAGAACGGCCCTTCTTTCCGGGCGTCCATGATGTTCTGGGCGGCGGTGACGCCGACGCCGGGAAGGCCGCCGATGGGCGGCAGGAGGCCTTCCGGTTCGATGATGAACCTGGCGGCGTGGGAGCGCTCCAGGTTGACCCGTTGCATGTGAATGCCCCGCTCATACATCTCCAGGGCCAGTTCGAGGATCGTTTGCAGGTTCTTCTCCTTGGCGGTGGCCTCGTTCCCCTTGCGCTCAATCTCCTCAATGGTTCGGCGCACATGGGCCGAGCCTTGGCAGATCAGATCGGCGTCGAATTCGTCGGCTCGGACAGTGAAGAAAGAGGCGTAAAAGGCTTCCGGGTAGTAGACCTTGAACCAGGCGATGCGGAAGGCCATCGTCACATAGGCGACAGCATGGGCCTTAGGGAACATGTACTTGATCTTTTTGCAGGACTCGATGTACCACTCAGGCACCCTGTTGTCCCGCATCAGCTGCTCGTCGTCCGGTTTGACACCCTTGCCTTTCCGTACACCCTCCATGATGGAGAAGGCTTTTTTCGGCGGTAGGCCTTGATACATGAGATAGATCATGATGTCATCGCGGGTGGAGATGGCTTCACCTGTTTTACAGGTGCCGCTCTTGATCAGATCCTGGGCGTTGTTCAGCCACACGTCGGTGCCATGGGAGAAACCGGAGATGCGGACCAGATCCGAGAAGGTCTTCGGCTTCGTGTCCTCCAGCATCTGGCGGACAAACTTGGTGCCAAATTCGGGGATGCCATAGGTGCCTGTGTTGGAACGGATCTGCTCCGGTGTGACGCCGAGCGCCTCGGGGGTGCAAAAGAGGGACATCGTCTTGGCGTCGTCCAAGGGGATCCCTTTGGGGTTGATGTTGGTCAAATCCTCAAGCATCTTGATCACTGTCGGGTCGTCGTGGCCCAAGATGTCCAACTTGACGAGGCGGCTGGAGATAGAGTGGTAGTCGAAGTGGGTCGTGATCGTATCCGACTTGGTGTCGTCAGCCGGACGTTGGAGGGGCGTAAAGTCATGAATGTCCACGTTGCGAGGCACGACCATCAGGCCGCCTGGGTGTTGTCCTGTCGTCCGCTTGACGCCGGTGCAGCCGCAAACAAGCCGGCTCAGTTCGGCGCCGCGAGCGGGAATCTTCTTCTCGTCCATATAGTTCTTGACAAAACCATAGGCGGTTCGTTCGGCGATGGTGGCAATGGTGCCGGCCCGGAAGACGTAATCCTTGCCGAAGAGTTCTTCTGTGAACTTATGGGCCCTCGGTTGATAGTCGCCGGAGAAGTTTAGGTCGATATCAGGCACCTTGTCGCCCTCAAAGCCGAGGAAGGTTTCGAAGGGGATGTCGTGGCCGTCTTTGATCAGCGGCTGGCCGCACTTGGGGCAGGCCTTGTCCGGTAGGTCGGCGCCGCAACCGATAGACCCGTCCAGGATGAACTCGGAGTGTTTGCAATGGCCGCAACGGTAGTGGGGCGGCAGTGGATTGACCTCGGTGATGCCGGTGAAGGTGGCCACCAGGGAGGAGCCGACAGACCCCCGCGATCCGACGAGGTAGCCGTCGTCATTGGACTTTTTCACCAGCTTGTGGGCGATGAGGTAGAGGACAGAAAAGCCGTTGGTGATGATCGAATTCAGTTCCTTGTCAACGCGCTTGCGCACCACCTCGGGAAGCGGGTCGCCATAGAGTTGCGCCGCCGTCCCTTCTGTCATCTCACGGATCTGATCCTCGGCGCCGTCGATGACGGGCGGGTATAACTCATCAGGGATCGGCTTGATCTCCCCATCAACCATATCAGCGATCCGGCGGGGGTTGTCAATGACGACACGTCTGGCATCGGCCTCGCCGAGGTAACGGAATTCGGCCAGCATCTCGTCGGTCGTGCGCAGGTAGAGGGGCGCCTGGTCGTCGGCGTCGGCGAAGCCCTTGCCCGCCATCAGGATGCGCCGGTAGCACTCATCCCGCGGTTCGAGGAAGTGCACGTCGCCAGTGGCCACGATGGGCTTGCCCATTTCGTCGGCGATGCGCAGGACACGGCGGTTGAAATCGCGGAGGGCCTCTTCTGACGGCACCTCCCCTTTTTTGTATAAAAAGAGGTTGTTGCCGATGGGCTGAATCTCCAGGTAGTCATAAAAGGCGGCGATCCGCTTCAGTTCGTCGTCGCCCGCTCCCTGGAGCATGGCGCGGAACAGTTCGCCGGCTTCGCAGGCGCTGCCCAGGATCAGGCCCTCCCGGTGCTCCTCCAGGAGCTTTCTCGGGATGCGGGGCCGTCGCTCATAGTGCTCCAGGTGGGATTTGGTGATCAGCTTGTAGAGGTTCTTCAATCCCGTCATATCTTTGACGAGGATGATGATGTGCCAGGATTTGAGCTTTTCACCGTTGGGCGCCGGCATCTCCTCCACCAGGTAGCCCTCGACGCCGTAGATGACCTTGATCTTGAGCTTGCGGCCCACCTCGAAAGCTTCCGGGAAGGCCTGAACGACGCCGTGGTCGGTGATGGCAACAGCGGGGTGGCCCCAATGGGCGGCCCGTGTGACCAGTTCTTTGGCCGAGACGAGGCCATCCATGGAACTCATCTTCGTATGGGCATGGAGTTCCACACGCTTCACTTCGGCGTTGTCAGGCCGGATCACGGCTTTGTGACCGTTGATATCCCGGGCCAGCACGGTCAGTTCCTGTTGCCATTTGTCCAATTGCACGGAGCCGCGCACCTTCACCCAGGCGCCGTCCTTGAGGCGGCCGTCGTCGGTGATGTTCTCTTTTTCTCCCTCAAAAACCTTGACGGTGATCGAGTCTGACTCGTCGGTGACGTTGAAGGTCACGAGACGACGGCCCGACTTCAAATCTCGTGTCTCCAGGCCGAAGACGCGGCCCTGGATGATGACGCTCTTTTCCTCATCCTGGATGTCTTTGAGCGGCATAAAGGCCGTATCGCCAATCGCTTTGCCGTAGATCTCACCGGCCGGGACTGCCCCTTTGTCGCCGCCGCTCCCCCCACCGGTTGCCCCTCCGTTGCCGCCATTTCCATTCGCTTCGGCGGCGGCTTTGAACTGTTCCGCCAGGAGGCGTTTTTCCTCCTCCTCCTGAGCCTGCAGGTACTCGTCGTTCATCTGCGGCTCCGCCTCTTCCAGGAGGATCGGGAGACGAACGCCGAAGAGCCGGTCAGCCGTCTCCGCCAGATCGCGGTCGACACGGCGGCTGCGAAGCCAGTTGGCCTGGGCCGGGTCGACGGAGATGACCAGGCCGTCGCCGCGCAAGCGATGGGGCGCTTTCATCAGCGCCTTACGGACGCCGGGACGGTTTTCTGGCACTGCCGAGCGGATCAGGCACTCCCAGAAGGGGTCGAGCAGTTGCGCCGGTTCCTCCAGCGGGCATTCGATATGTACGGAAAGTTCCCGCAGTCCGGGAGCAGCCGCGTGAATCTTGTCGCGAAACGCCTGAAGATCATCGTCATTCCAAGGCCTACAGGCCTGTGCGGTGATGATCCAGGCGGCTTTTTGTCGCTGCACGGTGACGCGGGAGACAGAAAAAAGCGCCTGCGGCGGCGTGGAATCGTTCGGAGCCCTTCGGTCCGCCGCCAGGGTGGTCCCTGTCGGAACGGGTGAATGGTTCGCCCGTTCCCCAGTCAATAGGATGTCTGGCATTGTGGCCACTTGTGTTCCCCCAATACCGAATAAAGGTAAAACGTTTTTGGGTTACCCGTAACACTGTCAACCATCGTCGAAAAGGTCTTGCATCAGCCCTTGTCCCGCTCGGCGGGAGGCGGCTCCCTCTCCGGCCATGATTCATCGATCAGCGCCGCCACATCGGCGGCCACCGCATCGGCGGCAAAGACGTTGCCCAACCGGCGGGCCGCCTGGCGGCGCGCCTCCAGTTCCTTCTCATCCGCCAAGATCGCTTCGACATGGGCCGCCAGTTCCCCTGTTCGGACCTCCCAGGCGCTCTGGTGTTCGATGAGGAAACGGTGGTTCACTTCCTCATGGCCGGGCAGCGGTGGAAAGAGGAGTTGCGGCAATGCCATGGCGAGGGCTTCCGATGATGAGAGCCCTCCCGGTTTGGTGATGAACAGGTCGCTGCAGGCCATCAGCAGGGGCACCTGGTCGGTAAAACCGAAGACGACAAGTCGTTCCGGCGATGCTGCGATCGCCTGAAGGCGCGCCTGTAGGTCTCGATTGCGGCCGGCGACGACGACGATCTGCAGGTCTTTCATGGACGCCTGCGCAAGCCCCCGCACCCAGGCTTCGACAGGGCCGAGGCCGAGGCCGCCGCCCATGACGAGCAGCCGCCGGCGCGCCGGCGAGAGGCCCATCTGCGCTTCCGCTTCCTGGCGGGACAACCGGGCGGCCGCTTGGAAGGAACGGTCGATGGGGATGCCGGTCACCCGCCCTCGCGCCCGTTCCAAGCCGTAAGCGGCCAATTCGTCTACCAGCGCCTCGCCAGCCACATAGTAGCGGCGGACACCGGGAAAGGCCCAGAAGGGATGGATGCAAAAGTCGGTCACGACGCCGGCCAGGGGCTGACGCAGCCACTCTTTTTCCTGGAAACGGCAGAGCACCCCCATGGGAAAGGGGTGGGTGCATAGAATCGCTTTTGGCCGGGACTGGCGGATCAATTCGGCCAATCCCTCACCGATAAAGGTCTCCAGATAGGCCGTCATCAGGTGTTGTCCCAGAAAGCCGGCCTTCGGCCGGGCAGCGGAATGATAGAGAAAGCGGTAGAGGGCCGGCGCCCGTTCCAGCACCTGGAGGTAAGCGCCGATGACCGAGGCGAAGACCCAGTGGGGACCAAAGGCAAAGGCATCCTCCATCCGGGCGGTCATGCCGCGGCTCTCCAGCGCCTCGGCCACGGCCCGAGCCGCCCGGCCGTGACCGGTTCCGGCCTCGACCGACAGGATCAGGACATCCGTTTCTGCCGTCTTTTTATCCATCATCATGTCTCCGTGATTTTCTCCAACCGTTTCTGCACAAAACAGGTGGCCCCCCAGGGCCACCCCTTTTCCTCAATTTTACCATGTTGTCTACCTTCACTCAAGGCGGCGTTGCCGGCGGTCCGCCCGTTGCGCCGCACAGGGTCGACTTACAGGAGGTCTGCCGCCAACTGGGCCAGCCGCGACCGTTCCCCCTTGGTGAGCACCACATGGCCGGCCGCCTCCTGGTGTTTGAATTTCTCCACCAGATAGACGAGGCCGTTGTTCGTCTCGTCCAGATAGGGCGCATCGATCTGCTGCGGGTCTCCCATGACGATAATCTTGCTGTTCTCGCCGACGCGGGAGACGATGGTTTTGATCTCGTGTTTGGACAGGTTCTGGGCTTCATCGATGATGATGAACTGCTTGGGGATGCTGCGGCCGCGGATGTAGGACAAGGCTTCCACCTGAATGGTCCCATACTCCTCCAGGATATCCTTCATCATCTCGCTCTTCGAACCAAGCAGGAATTCCAGGTTATCATATATCGGCTGCATCCAAGGGCGCAGCTTGTCATCGATCTCGCCGGGCAGGGCGCCCATGTCCCGCCCCATCGGCACGACCGGTTTGGAGACTAGGATCTTTTTATATCGTTCTTCGTCCATGGTTTTATGGAGAGCGGAAGCCAGCGCCAGCAATGTCTTGCCGGTGCCCGCCTTGCCACAGATGGTGACCAGGGGAATGTTGTCGTCCAGCAACAGGCGCAAGGCCATCTTCTGCTGCACATTGCGAGGGGTCACCCCCCAGACCGATGGCGTAGCCGGCGGCACCAGTGTCATCTGCCGGCGATCGCCGCTCACCTGAACGACGGCGGAACGGCTCGATCCCAGCCCATCGCGCAAGATGGCGTATTCGTGGGGACACCAGGGGATATCGGCCAGGGTTGCCTCTTCTTCGGGATCGAAGGACTGCTCCTTGTAAAACCGGTCAATCAACCAAGCCGGTACAGTCAGTTCGCGAAAGCCCATGAACAGATCCGAGTCATAGGCCACACGGTCCCGTTTGTATTCCTGGGCTTCGATGCCGAGCACATCGGCCTTGATGCGCACGATGGCGTCGTTGGACACGATGATCACCGGTCTGCCCTGACCGCCCCGGAGGGCCTCTTCTTTTTTCAAGTTAAAGGCAACGGAAAGGATGCGGTTATCGTTGGTGGCCGGTTGAAAGGCTTCGGGAAAACCGGACAGGTCGCGGTGGTTGAGTTCCACCCGCAGTGTGCCGCCATCGGGCAAGGGCACCCCTTCATGGAGGAATCCCCCTTCACGCATCCCATCAAGCAGCCGGGAAGCCAGGCGGGCGCTGCGCCCGATTTCATCCTGGAATCGCTTTTTTCCGTCCAACTCTTCGATGACAGCCGCCGGGATCACCACATCGTTATCCTGAAACCCGAAAATCGCTTCGGGGTCCTGCAGAAGCACGTTGGTGTCAAGGATGTAGATCTTGAGATCTTCCAATGTGCCAGCCGCCTTTCCCTGTTGGTTTTTCTTTCGCGCCGCCTGCGCCGGTGCTGGTTTGTCTGCCCTTCCCCCTGTCACCCCTTCCGCTTCGTATTCCTAGGTGTCAGTTCCTGTTCGCTCCATCGATGATTTCCACATGTTCGACGCCTCCTCCTTGGCCGGGGCTGTTAAATTCCCTTTAATACAACGTACGTACGAGGGACATAAAGAAGACAAGGATCCTGTGAAAGGGTGCCCGCCGGTCAAGAAAACGCAAAAGAGCCGCCTCCTTCTGAGACGGCTGCGCAGCGGTAACGGGATGGGCGAAATCCTATGTTTTGAGGCGAGATCGCCTTGAAGACGGCTAGTGGATATCGTCTCGCTCTCCCCGCATATCCCGCTCGAGGAAAACAGATCCGATCTCCCGGTACATCCGAATTCGCGCCTTAACGCCCTCGATCAACCCAAGCTTTTCTTCCTTCATCCGGTGTGTCAGCCCAGGCAGGATCACCTCCAGCAGGCGCAGGTGGGAACGGTGGCGGAAGTGCCTCGTCAAGGCGATTTCGACGCCGTAGCGGCTATCCTCCAGTTCGTTCACATCCAAGAAGATCTCCTTCTTGATCGCTCGCTGTCCCGAGAGGTAAGGCGCCACCAATTGGGCCAGATCCGTCGAAGAACGGCCATGCTCAAAAATGCCGACAGTCATGTCTGCTCGACCTTCTATCACCGGCGCCGCCAGACGGATAAGGTGCTCTGGGCGCAGGCCGATCAGATCGGCGTCAAGAAACAGCAAAAAGGGATAGTGTGCAGCAAGGGCGCCAGCCAGCATGGCCGCGCCCTTGCCCTTGTTTTCAGAGAGTTCGATCACCTGCGCGCCTGCGGCCTGGGCCCTAAAAGCGGTCTGATCCTCCGAACCGTCGCTGACGACGATCACCTCATCCCGATAGGGAGATGCCAGGGCAGCCTGAACGACAGGGGCCACCGTGCTTTCCTCATTGTAAGCGGGGATGATCACGGAAAGGGTCAAAAGACTCACCTCATGGTCACAAGACGGTCTGGCAAGGCAACCCTTCGAATGAAGCGCTCTGTTCGACTTCTGTGGCTTACATCTGCTCCTGGACGAGCGCCTGCACACGGCCGACGACGTCTTCACGGGTCGCAGTAAACTGTTCGCCAGAACGGCGCAGTTTGACCTCGACGACACCGTCGCTGGCCAGCTTGTTGCCCACAGTGATGCGGACGGGGATGCCGATCAGGTCGGCGTCCTTGAACTTGACGCCGGCCCGCTCGGCCCGGTCATCCAGCAGGGCATCGATGCCCTTGGCGTTCAGTTCGCGGTAGATGGCCTCGGCGGCCTCCATCTGCGCGGCGTCCTTGTTGGAGACAGGCACGACGATAACCTGGAAGGGGGCGATGGCCATGGGCCAGACGATGCCGTTCGCATCGTGGTTCTGCTCGATGGACGACGCCATGGTGCGGCTGACGCCGACGCCGTAGCAGCCCATCACCATCAGGTTTTCCTGCCCTTTTTCGTCAAGGTAGGTGCAGCCCAAGGCTTTCGAGTATTTGGTGCCCAGCTTGAAGACCTGACCCACCTCGATGCCGCGAGCCTTTTTCAGCGGGGCGCCGCACTGGGGGCAGGGTTCCCCCACCTGGATGAGCCGCAGGTCGGCTGTCGCTTTGACGGTGAAGTCCCGCCCCGGGCAGACATGGATCAGGTGAGCGTCGGGCGCGTTGGCGCCGGCAACGGCGCGCGTCATGGCCATCACCTCGGCGTCGGCGTAGATGGCGATCTTGTTGATGCCGACCGGACCGAGGAAGCCGGCGCCGCCGGGGCTGACCTCCCGGCATTCCTCTTCTGTGGCCAACCGCAGATCGAGGCAGTCGAGGAGGTTTTTCAGCTTGACCTCGTTGATCTCGCGGTCGCCGCGAATCAGCGCCATAACCAGTTCGTCGTCGGCGCGGAAGATCATCGTCTTGATCGTGTTGGCCGGGCTGACCTTTAGGAAATTGCAGACCTCTTCGATTGTCTTCTGCCCAGGTGTAGCCACCTGCTCCACCGGCAAGGGCGACAGAGCAGGTGTCGTCGTCTGGGGCTTGCACTCGGCTTTTTCTGTATTGGCCGCATACTCGCAGGCGTCACAGTAGACAATCTCCGCTTCGCCCGACTCAGCGAGAACCATGAACTCGTGAGAGCCGCCGGTGCCGCCGATGGCGCCCGGATCAGCCTCGACCGGTCGAAAGGTGAGGCCGCAACGGCGGAATATGTTCATATACGCCTGGTACATTTTCATGTACGATTCGTGGAGCCCCGCCTCATCGCGATCAAAGGAGTAGAGGTCTTTCATGATGAACTCGCGGCCCCGCATCAGGCCGAAACGGGGACGACGCTCGTCACGGTACTTGTTGGTGATGTGATAGAGCAGCAGCGGCAGATCGCGGTAAGAGGAGACATTGCTTTTGACGAGATCGGTGATGCTTTCCTCATGGGTCGGGCTGAGACAGAAGTCGCGGTCGTGACGGTCTTTGAGGCGGAAGAGTTCTTCCCCGTAGACATGCCAGCGACCCGACTGGAGCCAGATCTCCGCCGGTTGGATAATGGGCATCAGTAATTCCTGTCCGCCGGCGGCGTTCATCTCCTCGCGGACGATGGCCATGATCCGCTGGAGCACCCGGTGACCCAGCGGCAGGTAGTGGTACACGCCGGCCGAGGAACGGCGGATGAAACCGGCCCGCAACAACATTTGATGGCTGATGACTTCAGCTTCGGCGGGGGTTTCCCGCAGGGTGGGGGCAAAAAGCTGCGACATGCGCACGGTGTCGTCACACTCCACTGTATTTCTGAAGACGATTTGTCACATATGTATCATTTGCCTACCTGAAACCAGGCCTGTGGATCCGTTACGCTGCCAAGCGTTTTTTCAAGAAAGCGCAATGCCTCGGAGAGGCGCCTCTCCTAGTTTTGCCATTTTCCCGGTCTTTCACGCGCCAAAAACTCTGGCGAGCGCCATCGCCGGCATTAACCTCAGACAGAAGATCGGCATCATGATTGACCTGCAAGAGGAACAAACCATGGATAAGATTTACTCCGCCGGCAGCTTTCCAATCTCTTCAAGCAAGGCATCAACCATCTCTGAACGGGCGACCTTGCGGACGATCTCCCCTTTGCGGAAGATGAGGCCGCAGTCGTTGCCGCCGGCAATGCCCACATCGGCCTCACGGGCCTCACCGGGGCCGTTGACGACACAACCCATGACCGCCACCTTGATCGGACGCGACTCTTTCTCCAAGGCCGTCTCGACCGCCTCAGCGACAGCAGTCAAGTTGACCTGGCAACGACCACAGGTGGGGCAGGAGATCAACTCCGGCCCCCGCTTGCGGAGTCCCAGCGATTTGAGGATCTCCCAGCCCGTGCGGATCTCCGGCAGGGGATCGCCCGTGAGGGAGACACGGAGGGTGTCGCCGATGCCCTGCGCCAAAAGCGCGCCGATGCCGGCGGCCGATTTGATGATGCCGGAGCGAACGGTCCCCGCTTCGGTGACGCCGATGTGCATCGGGTAGTCGATCTTCTCGGCCAGGGAGCGGTAGGCGTCCAACATCAGCGGGACCGCCGATGCCTTGAGGGAGATCTTCATCCAAGGGTAGTTTTCATCCTCCAGGAGCCGGATATGGCCGAGGGCGCTCTCCACCATCGCTTCCGCGGTGACGCCGCCGTATTTCTCCAACAGCCCCTTTTCCAGCGAACCGGCGTTGACGCCGATGCGGATCGGAACCTGTCGCTCCCGCGCAACTGCGAGCACCTCCCGCACATGTTGAGCGCCGCCGATATTGCCGGGGTTTAGACGCAAGCCCTGCACCCCCGCTTTGAGGGCGCCGATGGCCAGGCGGTGGTTGAAGTGGATGTCGGCAATAACGGGGATGGGCGAACCCTCGACGATGTCCGGCAGCGCCTCGACGGCCTGGGTGTCAGGGACAGCCACCCGGATGATCTCGCAGCCGGCATCGGCAAGTCGGCCGATCTGTTCCAACGTGGCCGCTGTATCGCGCGTATCTGTATTGCACATGGATTGGACCGACACAGGTGCGCCATCGCCGATGGGCACCGTTCCGACATAGATGCGTCGGGTTTTCCGGCGCGGCAGTGCGATTTCCATCGACTTACCCTCCTCCCAACAACTTCAGCACGTCTTTGTAGGCGATGAGCAACATCAATCCGATCAAGAGGGCAAAACCGATCAGATGGATCGTGTTCTCTTTGGCCGGGTCGATCGGTCGGCCGCGCAGGGCCTCGAGACCGAGAAAAACGAGCCGGCTGCCGTCCAAAGCGGGGATGGGAAAGAGGTTGAGCAAGCCTAAGTTGATCGAAAGCACCGCCGCCAGCATCAGCAACGATGTCAACCCGATCTGGGCCGCTTTGCCGATCTCGTTGACAATCATGACCGGCCCGCCCACTTCAGCCGGCGCAGCGCCTGTGATCATCTGAAAAATCGAGTGCAGGATCATGGTCGTGATGGCCAAGGTGTTGACAAGGCCCAGTTTGAGCGAGGTGAAGAGTCCCTTCTTCTCGTTGTAGACCGTCTTGTCATCGACAGTGATCCCGATCTGACCGACATTGCGTTCTGGATCAAGTCCCGGAACAACCTTGACATCACGGACGGCGCCTTGACTTTCCACCGTCAGGGTCACTTCTTGACCGCCTCGTGGATGAATCTCCTGGAGCAGCTCTGACCAGTTCTCCGTCGTTTTGCCATTCACAGCGAGAATGCGGTCCCCAGGGCGAATGCCGGCTGTTTGAGCCGGTTTGCCTGCCAGAACGTCACCGATCACGTTGGAGTAAGTCGGCACGCCGATGATGGTATAGATGTAGATGAACAACAGGAAAGCCAGGATGAAATTCATAAAAGAACCGGCGAAGATAACCGCCGCCCGCTGTGCCACCGTCTTGTTGTTGAAATTGCCTGGATCGGACGGTGAAGCGGCAAACTGACCGTCTTCCCCGGCCTCCATACCGGCCATGCGAACGAAACCGCCTACTGGCAGCAACCGCAGCGCATAGAGGGTGGCGCCACGGCGCAAGCCGAACAGTTGGGGTCCCATGCCGATGCTGAATTCGAGAACGCGGACGCCGACCATTTTGGCCACAGAAAAATGCCCCAGTTCATGGAAAAAGATCATCAACCCGAACACGAAGACTGAGGCCAGAAAAGTGGTCAAGCCGAAACCTCCCTTCCCTTCCCTATCCGCTCAGCGGCAAAACGCCGCGCCCACTCGTCGGCTCGCCGGATGCCGGGCAAATCCGGTTCCTGGCGCCACTCATGGGCCTCCATCGCCTCCCGGACGATGCGGGGAATATCCATGAAGCCGATCCGGCGATCCAGAAAGGCGTGGACAGCCACCTCGTTGGCGGCGTTCATGACGGCAGGCAATGTTCCTCCCGTCCGCCCGGCCGTAAGGGCAAGTTCAAGCGATGGAAACCGCTCCAGATCAGGCCGCCGGAAGGTCAGCGCCGCCATCTGGGTCAGGTCGAGGCGCGGCCAACCTGACTGCCAGCGCTCAGGATAGCTGAGGGCATACTGGATGGGCAACCGCATGTCAGGCAAACCCATCTGTCCGAGGATAGATCCATCGGCCAGTTCAACCATGGAATGGACGATGCTCTGCGGGTGGACGAGCACCTCGATATCGTCAAAATCGATATCAAAGAGCCAGCGCGCCTCAATCACCTCTAACCCCTTGTTCATCAGCGAGGCTGAGTCGATGGTGATCTTGGGGCCCATGCGCCAATTGGGATGGCGCAGGGCGTCTTCCGGCGTCACCCGGCGCAGTTCCTCCAGGCTTTTGTCCCGAAAAGGGCCGCCAGAAGCCGTCAGGAGCAGGCGCGCCAAACGGCGGTCCTGCCCTTGCAGGCACTGGAAGATGGCCGAGTGCTCGCTGTCGACAGGCAGGATGGCCACCTCGCGGCGGCGCGCCGCCGCCATGACGAGGGGACCGGCGGCGACGAGGGTCTCCTTGTTGGCCAGGGCGATCTCTTTGCCGGCCTCAATGGCGGCCATCGTCGGACCGAGGCCGATGGCGCCGCTGACAGCAGTGACCACTGTATCCACCTCGGGCAAGCAGGCCGCCTCGGCTAACCCCTTCTCGCCAGTCACCACCGGGATGGGCAGTTCCCGTTCACGGAGCGCTTCGTCGAGTCGTTCTGCAGCCTCTGTATCCATCATTGCCACCAAGCGCGGCCGGTAGATCTCTATCTGACCAAGCAATTCCTTCCAGTTGCTGCCGGCGGCCAGAGCCTGTACTGTCAAACGGCCCTCGCTCCGGTCAACGACCTCCAGCGTCTGGCGACCGATGGAGCCCGTCGACCCCAGGATGGCGATCCCTTTCTTCAAGCCCTTCACCTCGTTCGGAAATTCTTGAACACACCCGCCCGGTGCATCGATAGGAGCAACAATACGATCGTGGGACCGACGATCACCCCAAGCACACCAAAGGCTTTTAAGCCCACATAGAGGGCGGTCAGCGTAGCCAGTGGGTGCAAACCGATAGAATCGGCCACCACCTTCGGTTCGATAAACTGGCGGTTGAGCACCAGCAGGCCGTAGAGAATGCTCAGATTAGCTGCATCGGGAAACTGTCCGGTGAGCAGTTCCAAAATGATCCAGGGCATGAAGACAAGCCCCGGCCCCAGGATCGGCAGCAAGTCCATGATCCCTGTGAGGATCCCGATGGTAAAGGCGTATTCGTTGCCGAGAAAATAGAGCCCGATGATCGTCAACAAACCAGTGATGGACACCAGGATCACCTGGGCGCGGACAAAGCCCACAAAGGCGTCGCCGAGTTCCAGGATCACCTGGCGAACCTGGGTGGCTCGATCATCAGGCACCATCTTGTAGACCATCTGGAGGATGGCCCCTTTATCACGACTGAAAAAGTAGCTGGCCACAAGGCTGAAGGCGAGGATCGTAAAGAAGGACGGCAACGATGTGATCGTGTCCAGAAGATAGTTTGACCCGGAAACAGCCAGATTCTTTACGGCCACGACGCCTTCACCGGCGATCCGTTCCACTGTCGTGTAAATCTCCGGCGAGGAATGGATCAACTCATAATAGGGCGCCACTGCCTTGGTCCACTCGGTAAAAGCGTTCGTCAAAAACTGGGGCGACGGCAGGTTTGACGCGATGGTGACCATCTCGACAACAAGGCGGCTGATGATCACGACCAGGCTGACACTCAAGATCCCGAGAAAGAGCAGCAGCGTCACAAAGGTGGTCAAACCCCGCGAAAGGCGCGTCTTCTTCGTCAAGAATTCGACAACGGGCTCAATAAGCAGGGCGATCATGGCGCCGAGCAAAAATGGCAACAGGTAGACGCCTAGACGGCCGAAAACCTCCACCGTCAGGGGCAGCGCGTATTGGATGACGAAGTAGGCGAGCCCGATAAAGAGGGCAATGACGGCAAGGCGCAGGAAATGGCCCAGCCAGTGTTGCCAGTCGTTCATCGCAGAAACTCCTCAAACAATCGCAAAAAGTAATAGGTCGCTGGCGCTGTCCAAAGGATGCTGTCAAAGCGATCGAGGACACCGCCATGTCCCGGGATCAGATCGCCGGAATCCTTCACGCCGGCGATTCGCTTCAGGGCTGATTCAGCCAGATCGCCCAGTTGCCCCAGAGCGGAGACAACCAGGGAAAAGGGCAACCAGATCACCCAAGAGTAGGCGGGAAACCAGCGAGGACCGAGAATGACGCCGACAAGGGCCGCCGCAATAAGTCCACCCAACGAACCTTCCATCGTCTTCTTGGGGCTGACCCGGGCGGCGAGCGGTCGCTTTCCGAGGGAACGACCGGCAAAATAGGCGCCTGTGTCGGTGGCCCAAGTCAGAAAAAAGGCGAGCAACACCGCCTCGACGCCGTTGGGCAGGCGACGCAACAGAACCAGGTGGCTCAGGAGCCAGGCGACGGCGAAGGCGCCGGTGAAGGCCAAGGCGCCGTCAGCCGGCTTCACCTTCGGGTAGGCCATGACGATATGGAAAAGAAAAGCGAGCCCGGCCGCCGCGGCGATGGCGGGAAGCGGCTCTCCGCCAAAATGGGCCGCCAAGACCAGCGCGACAGAGATCCCATAGCCTAACCAGGCTGGCGGATCCGTCTCCAAGCGCCGGACCATTTGCAGGTATTCATAGAAGCCACCGACAGCGAGCACCGCGACTGCCGCTGTCATAGCCCATCCGCCGGCCCAGACGACGGCAACCAGGAGGGGAACGCCGACGAGAGCGCTGGCGACGCGTTTCCAGAGCATGCAGGAAGCTCCTCCTAGACTTTGACTCCACCAAAGCGCCGGTCCCGTCCCTGAAAATCGACCAGCGCCTGGATCATCTCTTTCCGCCCGAAATCAGGCCAAAGGGTGGGTGTGACCCAGATCTCCGTATAGGCCGACTGCCAAAGGAGGAAATTGGAGAGCCGCAATTCGCCGGAAGGCCGAATCAACAGATCGGGGTCGGGCACATCCGCCGTATAAAGGTAGCGACTGAGAAATGCCTCATCAATGGACTCAGGGTCGATCGCACCTTCCTGGACCTGACGAGCGATCGTTTTGACCGCTTCGACGATCTCCACCCGTCCGCCGTAGTTCAGGGCTACGTTGAGGGTCAGTTTGTCATTGGCCGCCGTGTGGCGGACAGCCCGTTCCAGTTCTTGCCGGGGACTTTCAGGCAATTCGGAAACTTTGCCGATAGCGCGGATCTGGACACCCTTTTCATGGAGGGTCTCCAATTCCCGCTGCAGGTACTCGATGAGCAGATCAAAGAGCGCATTCACCTCATCGGCGGGACGCTTCCAGTTCTCTGTGGAAAAAGCATAGACCGTAAGGTAACGGATATGGAATTCTTCACAGGTCTCCAGGACGCGACGCAAGGATTGGACACCTGCCCGGTGACCGGCTGCGCGGGGCAACCCCCGGCGCTTGGCCCACCGGCCGTTGCCGTCCATGATGATGGCTACATGCTGGGGTATACGCTGGGGGTCTAGTTGTTGAATCAGCGACTGCTCCGGCTCGGCGTCCTTTGATCGGCCAAAGGGCCAAAACGATGGTGGCAAAGAGACCCCTCCCGTATGTGTTCCCTCTCTGTATAAAAAGCCGGGAGCGACGAACCCCCTCGGGGCCCCGAGGGGGTCTAGTCGACTCCATGGATTGGATAGCGGCGAAAGTGCCCGTAGGTGATGAACAGTCGAGGGGCTCCTGGTCGGATTTGGATGACCCGTTGGACCGAATCGTCGTCATGAACGACGTCCGGGCCAGTCGGCTGAAAAGCGGCGTCAATGCCTTTCTCCGCCAATGCTTGCGCCGCCTTCTCCACGGTCAAGCCGATCAAGTCCCGTTCCAATTGTTCCAGGTCCCAGAGAGCGGTCATCAAACCTCCATGATCTCCGCTTCTTTGCGCTCCGCCACCTGGTCGATCTCTTTGATGTATTTATCGGTCAGCTTTTGGATCTCCTCTTGAGCGCGTTTCCCTTCGTCCTCCGAAATGGTGTGATCCTTCTGCAGGGCCTTTACATCCTCATTGGCGTCTCGCCGCAGGTTGCGCAAGATCACCCGGTGTTCTTCAGCCCGTTTTTTCACCATTTTCACCAATTCGGTGCGCCTTTCCTGCGTCAGTTGGGGAATAACCAGGCGGATCACCGTTCCATCGCTGGTGGGCGTCAAACCTAGATCCGATTTGAGGATCGCCTTCTCGACAGCAGGCAGAACCGATTTATCCCAGGGCTGGATCGTCATCAGTCGAGCTTCAGGCGCGGAGATGTTGGCCAACTGATTGACCGGCGTCGGCGTGCCATAATACTCGACAGTCACCTTATCCAACAAGGCAGGATTGGCGCGGCCGGCGCGAATATGTTGATACTCCTTGCGCAGGGCGTCAACAGACTTCTGCATTTTTTCCTCAGTCTCTTTTTTGATCTCGTTGATCATGCTACTTCCTCCCAACCACCGTGCCGATTTCCTCGCCCATGATGGCGCGTTCAATGTTGCCCGGTATTTCGAGACCAAAGACGATCAGGGCGATCTCATTATCCATGCATAAGGACGTCGCCGTCGAATCCATCACGCCGAGTCCTTGATTGAGCACATCGATGTAGGTGAGCTCGTCGATCTTCTTCGCGTCGGGATTTTTCCGCGGATCCGAATCATAGACGCCATCAACGCCGCGCTTGGCCATCAGAATGACGTCAGCCTCAATCTCCGCCGCCCGCAGCGCTGCTGTCGTATCGGTGGAGAAGTAAGGATTGCCGGTTCCCGCGGCAAAAATGACAACACGTCCTTTTTCCAGGTGACGCATCGCCCGCCGACGGATATAGGGTTCTGCCACCTGGCGCATCTCAATCGCTGTCTGGACCCTTGTATGGACGTCACGCTTTTCTAAAGCATCCTGAAGCGCCAGCGAGTTCATGATCGTCGCCAGCATGCCCATGTAGTCAGCAGTGGCGCGATCCATGCCTTTGGCCGATCCGGCGACGCCGCGCCAGATATTGCCGCCGCCGACAACGATCGCCAGCTCCACATCACACTTCTGTTTCACATCGCGAATCTGGTCCGCGATGGAGTTGACCACATCGGGGTCGATGCCGTAACCCTTCGTACCGGCCAACGCTTCCCCGCTCAGCTTTAAGACCACTCGTTTATACTTCGGCTGCAATGGGGTATACCTCCCCTTTTCTCTTTATCCCTTCTACAAGCGGAAAGAAAATCCTCTTCCCGGCAAAAAAGCCACATTTATAAAAAAGAGAACACAACGTGTCCCCTTTTTTCGTATTGCTGTTGTCGATCTTACTTGTTGATTTCGGCCATGACTTCCGAAGCGAAGTCGTCTTGCCGTTTGGCCAGGCCTTCACCCAGTTCGAAACGGACGAAGCGACGAACATTGATGTTTTCACCGATCTTGGCGACCGCCTCGGTGATCATCTGCTGAACCGTCACATCAGGGTTCTTGATAAAGGGTTGTTCCAGCAGGCAGATCTCTTTGTAGAATTTTTCGACGCGGCCTTCCACCATTTTGTCGACGATCTTGGCCGGTTTGCCTTCGTTGAGGGCCTGGTTGCGCAGAATCTCTTTCTCTTTTTCGATCTGCTCCGTCGGAACTTCTTCACGACGGACATATTCCGGCTTGGCCGCGGCGATTTGCATGGCAATGTCCTTGCAAAGGGCCTTGTAATCGTCGGTCTTGGCGACAAAGTCGGTTTCACAGTTTACTTCGACGAGAACGCCAATACGACCGCCGCCGTGGATGTAGGCTTCAACCAGACCTTCCGCGGCAACACGGCTGGCCTTCTTGGCCGCAGCGGCCAGGCCCCGTTCACGCAGGTAAGCAACCGCTTTTTCCATATCGCCATCGGTATGAGCCAGCGCTTTTTTGCACTCCATCATGCCAGCGCCGGTCCGCTCGCGAAGTTCTTTCACCATGGCTGCAGTAACCATGCTTGATACTCCTCCTATTCGTATGACCTCATTCGGATAGTATAACCCTTTGCTTCGGCCTCTAGAAGCCTATGTAAGGGGATCGGCATCAAAAAAGGGTGACTGCGGGGTTTCCCCCGGTCACCCCCTTCTGATTACTGGGCGTCCGATTGTCCTTGGTTGCCTTCGAGCACGGCGTCGGCCATCTTTGCCGTCAGGAGCTTGACAGCGCGAATGGCGTCGTCGTTGCCAGGAATCACGTAGTCGATCTCGTCGGGATCACAGTTGGTGTCGACGATGCCAACCAGGGGAATTCCCAGGCGACGCGCTTCGGCAACAGCAATGCGCTCTTTCCGCGGGTCGATCACGAAAATCGCGCCGGGCAGGTCTTTCATGTCCTTGATGCCGCCGAGGAAGCGCTCAAGCTTTTCCTTTTCGTGGAGAAGCTTGGAAACTTCTTTCTTCGGCAGGACTTCGAAAGTGCCATCGGCTTCCATCTTTTCGAGTTCGCGCAGACGGGAGATGCGCTTTTGAATCGTCTGGAAGTTGGTGAGCATACCGCCCAGCCAGCGTTGGTTGACAAAATACATGCCGCAACGCTCGGCCTCTTCCTTGACGGAATCCTGTGCCTGCTTTTTGGTGCCGACAAACAGGATTTTCTTCCCTTGGGTCGCCACTTCGCGGATGAAATTGTACGCCTCATCGACTTTACGAACCGTTTTCTGCAGGTCGATGATATAGATACCGTTTCGCTCCGTGAAGATGTAGGGCGCCATTTTGGGGTTCCAGCGCCGGGTCTGGTGTCCAAAGTGAACACCGGCTTCCAGCAGCTGCTTCATTGAAATAACCGCCACAACATCCACCTCCTTCCAGGTTTTGCCCTCCGGTTGCTTCATTCCCCTTCCCCCACCCCGTCGCCGGGGCACCTGAGAAGCGGTCGTCAACCGTGTGGAATTAACACACCATCAAGAATGATACCATAAGTGCACTGGTAATGACAATAGAGAAAGTCGAGATTTATCGTAATTCGCTTAGGCGTTTGGCGATATCGGCTTCATCCATTCCCACCGTAAGGGAATGGGTTCCGTCCTGGAGTCGCGTCGCGTAACCGCTCTCCACGAGATAACGGTTAAAGCGTCTCGCGTCAGCGATTGCGCCGATGGCTTGCAGTTTCCGGGCCACCGTTTCCGAGGTGTCGCCGGAAGTGATGGTGATGGTGCGATTCCTTTGCGCCGTTTCGCTGCTCTGTTGCCCTTTTCCGGCGACAGAAGGCTCTCCGTTATTCGCAGAAGGCGTTTCCGTTTTTTGCGCAGGAACGGGCGAATTCTGAGAAGGCGCCGCCACCGGGCCGCCCGTCTGTGGCGCTGCTTTTTGCGTGTCAATGGAGGCGACCGAAGCAGCCTGTTGCACTTGGGGCGTACTCTCTCTAGAGACCTTTTCCAGCACCTGTGCCTCTGTGCCCGGGGTCTGAACAGGCTGCTCCGCCCCTGTGTGCGATTGCAAGACGAGTCCGGCGCCAAAAAGGAGCAGTCCTAAAGCAAAAAGAACCCTCCCGTCTCTCGACCAAAACGGACGATCGGGAAAGGTTCTCTTATCTTCTCCAGGGGAATGTCCGCGGTTCACCCTCTCATGCCCTCCTACGAAGCTCCGTCACCAACTGTACTTCCCCCTTGCCGAGATGAAGCACTTGGGCGATTTCTCCATCGTTGAGCCCGATTCGGCGCAGTTGGGGAATCAACTCGTAGCGCCGTTCTTTGCTCCACTGGCGAGGATCTCCCTCTCCCAGCGACTTCAACAGCGTTTCTCCTCTGGCCAGGGTGTTGTTGGATGTGTTGGCGCGGGCGTTTTGATGCTGCAGATATTCCTGGATATAAACAGGTCGAATGGGTTTGATGGTCTCAAAGTCCTGTACGGTGGTGTCGTGATGACGATGAGATTCCGTCTCGATCGTGGCTTCATGGTCTCGAGAATTCAGGAGATCCGGTCGGTTTTTCTGGAAGGACAGGTCGTCTGATTTGGTTTGTCCTTCAGCCGTCGCCGACAAGCCTTCCAAGCGCTCCAGAAGTTTGCGGGCCCCTTCCACCTCTCTTCGCAGATCGTCGACAACTTCGTCGCCGGTCTGCATGGCCGTCGCCAACAGTGTCTCCATATCCCGTTTAACCAGCCGGGCTTCACTCAGTTGCTTGCGCAGGCTCTCCTGCTCTCTCTTATCATGCTGGTTTTTTCGCTGCATGAATGACGATGTCAAACCGGCACCCATCAAAACGCATCCGATTCCTGTTAACAGTATGCCGGAATCCACAGTGCATCCTCCCCCGATTTCTCCTAAATCGTAATATCCAATATCTTGCCTCGCATCGGATCCCCTGCTGGCAAGATATCACCTGCCTGCTCGTCCTCTTCCGGTGTTTCCCGATGATCCTGTTTACGCTGCCGCTGTTGTTTTTGTCGCTGACGATCGTCAACACGTGACTCTTCCGAGTGGGACGATTGCTGCACCATTTTTTGACGGTGCTCCACTTGAGCTTGCGCTTGTTGCGCCACGAACTGTTGCTGCAGTTCCTGCGCCTGCTGCTGCACCTGTTGCAACCTGCCCACTTCTGTCACCTTGGGAACGATTACCTGCATATCGATGGGACGAATCGTCACCATCTACCACCCCCATCGTACCATGAATGGGCGCGAAAATCTAGGCGAAGGGAGAGAACCGGAGTTCGCCGCCATCCAGATAAATCATGGTAAAGTCAATGGGATCGCGAATGCGCGTTGTGCATTGGCCGATGCGGATATTGACACCGGGATAAAGGCGGGCCGCCACACGGATGCGACCCTTTGCCACCTGTTCAAACTCCGAATCCATACTCTCTTTTTGAGTGGATAAGGCTTCCACATCCTTATACAACTGCGAATAGGCCTGTGTGAGCTTCCAAAGCAGCATGCGCTTCTCCATGGGAAGCTGCCCTTGTTTTTTCTCCCACTCCTTCAACACATTTACGGCTTTTTCTGTTTTATCCAGGTTAGCGCGCGCGTCAAGAAGTTTCTTCGCCAGATCGTTGTAGGCCGCCCGTTTTTCCGGGCGAATGCCCACCTCGATTTCCGTTATCGTGGAGTGAAGGGAACCGACGTTCTTTGCGTTGATCTCTTCCCCAGCGCGACAGCGACCGCCGACGATCAAGCCTTTTTTACCGCCAACACTGACGCTTCTTCCGGCATCGACAGTGGAGTGCATGATCCCTTCGCCGACGACAATGTCTCCTCCCGCTTTAACGGTAGCGTTCTCGATAAACCGGGTGATCACATTGCCACTGACATTGACGAGCGATTTTTGTTGCCCCTGAATCCCTTGACGCACCGTGAGGCTTCCGCCAACATTGACCGAACCGCCGTCGATGGAACCGCCCACTTCCAGATCCCCTTCACAGTTGACCTGAAAACCATAGGTGATGGATCCTCGAATAACGATAGATCCGAGAAAATTCAAATTTCCGGAGGAAAAATCTACATCGCCCTTCAGCTCAAAGACGGGATCCACCTGGATTCGTTCGCCATTAAAATACACATGACCGGCGGAGGCTGCCATCAAGATACAACCATCATCGCTGAGCTGTGTGTTTTTTCCGGCTGGTATGCGCACATCCTTGCCTGGACGCGGCCGGATTTCCTTCCCCAGCACCGTAGATCCCAGCACACCCTCTGTCGGAGGGGTGCGGATGGCAAGGATTTCACCAGGCTGAACATTGCGGATTAGATTTAAATTGTAAAAATCGACCCGTCCATCTTCCAACTCAACAGGCCGAATCCGCGTATCCGTATTGACTTTATAATCGATCTTGGCATTTTTGCCATCCTCGGGTGGCTTTCCAGCAGCGACAGTAACTCGTTGACCCGTAAGGATGTGTGTGAGGGCATGGTTGATCTTTTCTTCATCAATACCAAACACAACGCCGGCCTGCTCCATAGCCCGTTTGGCCGCATCCGCTGTAACCGCCTTGCCGCCACGAGGCGGATAGACGACCAGATAAGCCCGCATACCGTCACGATCAATTTCCACCTTCACCTGACCGTCGCGAATAATCTCCTGCTGTGGTTCGGCAATGACGACGTTTTGTTCCATGCGGAAGACCGCTGTACGGATAACTTGCTGGTCTGGGTTGCGGATTTCCCGCTCTTTTACATCGTGGATGACCTCCTCCACGGTAACCGCTCTCCCCATGCCAACAGGCGGAAAAACAGAGAGAACAACCCCCTCCGAACGGTATTCAATCTGATAACAGCCGTGGCGGTTTTCGGAAACAGACACATCGTCCGAAACAATCTCCCTATTGGAACCGCTCACAATCTCACCTCCGGAGGCTCCGATTTTGTCAAAATCGATCAGAGAATTTTCTTTTTCTGCCTCGCCAATTGGCCCCGCAACCGTAACACGGCCTTTGTGTGCAATTGTGAAATGCGCGATTCCGAGACTCCGATCACAGCTCCGATTTCTTTCAACGTCAACCCTTCATAGTAGTAGAGGGCGATCACCGTGCGTTCTTTCTCAGCCAACTTGTCAATGGCGCAGGCGAGCATCTTTCGCGTCTCTTCAAATTCCAAGGCGGCTGTCGGTTCTTCCACCTGATCGTCAGCCAAAGAGTCGATCAGGCGAACCGGATCCCCCTTATCGGAATCAGTCATCCAGTATTCATCGAGAGACATGATGGTAGTCGCTTGCGCGTCCAGCAGCAGTTTGGCAAATTCATTGGCGGTAAGCCCTAAGGCCTGAGCGACTTCCTCATCACTCGCCTCACGACCGAAACGATTGGCAAGTGCAGCATAGGTCTTTTCCAACTCCCGCGTCTTTTGCCGTACAGAAACAGGCACCCAATCCATCGAGCGCAAGCCATCCAGTATAGAGCCACGGATGCGAGCAATCGCATAGGTTTCAAACTTCAATCCACGAGAGGGATCAAACTTCTCAATGGCGTCCATAAGACCAAACACACCATAACTGATCAAGTCATCCCGCTCCACGTTGGATGGGAGACTGATCGCTAACCGGCCGGCGACAAACTTCACCAAAGGGGCATATATCAGGATCAGTTCCTCGCGAGCCGCTGGATCCTTATGATCTTTGTAAGAATTCCAGAGGGCGCCTGCTCTCGCCGTGTCTTTCGCCGGTATAATTATCGTCTCCACCTACCCCGGTCCTGAAATGATTGTTCGAATTGGTTCCGGTCAATCATCCAACTGCATCTTCCGCACGATTTCCGCAGCCCGTGAGGGATCATCAGCCAGCAGCCGGTCCAGATCCGCATCAATCTGCCCAGGCACAAAGGGATTCATCGCAGGAACCTGGACATCGACCCTTTCCCCCTTCGCCCCCCCGTCCCTAGGAACAGCCCGCGCGTTATCATCGTCATCACCGGTAAGAATGCGAGCAAGGTAGTAGATGATCCCATAGGTCAAGGCGCCGACAACCGCTGCAGCGCTAAAACTGCGAAGCAAAAGGGCCGTCCATGAGACAGAGGCGCTAAGGGCGACGATAGCGGTGAGCAGCCAGACAAACGTGGCAAAGGTAATCGTTATCCAAACTTTGGCGCCCCCCAATGTCCTACCTCCCTAAACCGCCTTCTCGCCGCGATCGATAGTGCGAATGTGCAATTTGCCTGTCATCGTATCCAATTCAATGGTTCGTCCGAAATTGCCCCCCGTCTCCCGGGCCAAAAGGGGGATGTTTTCCTGTTTCAATCGCTGAAGGACAGCCTCGGCGTTCCGTTCTCCGATCCGCATCACATCGGACGCGCCGGGAAAGGAAAACATCTGTGCGCCTCCGGCGATCTTCGCCACCAAACGGCTCTTGACAGCGCCCAGTCTGGTCATCTCATCCAGGAGAACGGGGATTGCCGTATCCGCAAACTTGGCCTTGTTTTCGGAACTACGAGCCTGGGTGGATGCAGGCAGCATGATATGGGCCAGTCCTCCGACTTTGGCAACGGCATCATACAAACAGATTCCAATGCAGGATCCAAGACCTGAAGTCATTAGGTTGTCTGGCGCCTTAGATGCCTTCAGGTCGGCCATGCCCACCTTGATCAGCATGCCTCCATCATCCCTTCACACCTGACGCCGCCATGAAAGGCAAGACAATTAATTATCATCATGGGGCGGCAAGCGATGTTTCGATTCCTGCCGCGATTTACCCCTCTTCCGTAGCGGCGAGATCGATGATCTTTTCTAGATTGACAAGAATCAACAAGCGCTCGCCAAGCTTGCCAACGCCATGGATATAGTCAAGATCGACGCTACCACAGAGGCCGGGTGGCGGTTCAACAGCGGTGGAAGGAATGCGTGTCACCTCAGAGACGCCGTCAACGATGATGCCTACGGTGATCTCTTTGACTTTGACGATGATGATGCGTGTCCGCTCTGTCGTTTCCCGCGGAGGTTGTGAGAACCGTTTCCGCAGATCGATGACAGGCACAACATTCCCGCGCAGATTGATGACGCCTTCCACGTAAAATGGAGCTTTGGGCACCCGGGTGATATTCAAAAACCGAATGATTTCCTGGACATAATGGATATCCACAGCATATTCTTCACCGGCCAGCGCGAACGCGACAAGTTGAAGTTCATCGGAAAAATCTTTTTGTTCCACGGCCCTCACCTCCTAAAACAGTGTGCCGACGTCGAGGATCAGAGAAACATGACCATTGCCGAGGATGGCCGCTCCGGCAATGCCGCTGATGCCTTGCAGCAGCTTGCCCGGTGATTTGATGACGATTTCCTGCTGTCCAATCAGTGAATCGACAATCAGACCCGCCTTCTTTTCTCCCTTACGGACGACAACAACATAGAGTTCTTCCGGTGTCTCAGCTATTTTCGGAACCTCTAGGACTTTATCCAAACGGACCAGAGGCAACACGCTGCCGCGCAGCAGGACAACCTCCTGGTTTTGCACGTTTTTAATCTGCGAGGGAACAATGCTTGTCGTCTCATCGATGGTGCCAAGGGGGATGGCGTAGATTTCTTCGCCCACATTGACCAGCAACGCCTGGATGATGGCCAGGGTAAGGGGCAAGCGGATTTTAAACATGGTCCCCGCATTGGGCCTTGTTTCGATCTCCACGGAGCCGCTCAGCGCTTCGATCTTGGTGCGCACTGCGTCAAGACCGACACCACGGCCCGATACGTCGGAGACCTTCTCCGCCGTTGAAAAGCCGGCGAGGAAAATCAGGTTCAGTGCGCCTTGATCATCCAACTGTTCGGCTTCTTTGGCGGTGATCAGGCCTTTTTGCACGGCCTTGTTCCGCAATACCTGCGGATCCATGCCCTTGCCATCGTCATCCACTTCAATGATTACGTTATTGCCTTCATGTTTGGCTACCAGTCGAACAACCGCTTCAACGGGCTTTCCTTTTTGCCGGCGTACCTCGGGAAGTTCAACACCATGGTCGATGGCGTTGCGGATCAGATGAACCAGGGGGTCGCCAATCTCATCGATAACGGTGCGATCCAACTCGGTCTCTTTACCTTCGACGATGAGATTGATCTCTTTCCCGAGTTCCTTGGCCAAGTCGCGAACCATGCGGGGGAATCGGTTGAAGACCTGTTCGATGGGAACCATGCGGACTTTCATCACCACGTTTTGCAGGTCCGTGGTGATCCGGTCGATATGCTCAATCGTTTCGTTCAGTTCTGTCAGGTTGCTCGTCGTGGAAATCTGCTCCAGGCGGGTTTTGTTGATAACCAGTTCACCGACGAGGTTCATCAGGTTATCTAGGCGCTCAATATCGACACGAACGGTCTGACTGCCCTTTGATTTGCGAACCTCCGCGGCTCCGGCGCCAGCAGCAGCAGTCGATCGAGCTTTGCCAGGTACGGCTGTGTCCGCTGCGGTTATAACCTCCTGCTCCTTCTCCTGCTCGGTGCTGGAGACAACCTCTATTTCCTGTCCTTCCTGAATGCGCACATCACCAATATTGAGCGGTGTGATCGCCTCAACGCGAACTTCGGCGATCGAGTCAAGCGTTTTCTGGACCTGCGCCTCATCGTGGCGAGTCACAATCACAACCTGGAAGGAAGTGTCGAATTTTTCGTCTTCCAGCTCTTGCGCAGATGGGACAGACTTGATGATTTCACCGATCTCTTCGAGATTGCGAAATACCATGTATGCCCGGGCTGATTTCATCACACACCCAGGCGCCAATTCCACTTGAATGTGGTATGCGCTGAATCGCTTGCGCTGTGCTTCGTGAAGCAATGTGAGATCATACTGGTTGATTTCGAAGGCGTTGAGGATCTCCGGTCCGCCCACCACCGGAAGTATCGCTTCCTCCATTGGTTTCGGTTCGCTCGCGCCAACCGCCTCCGGTTTCCTCACTTTGGGCGCTGAAGCAACATCAGTCAGTTGACCCTGACCAGCCTTGCGCAGTTGAGCAACCAGTTCTGAGATGTCCGCGGTTCCCGTGTCACCGCTGCTGATGGACTCTACCATGCTTTCAAGCGCATCGAGGCATCGAAAGAGCAGATCGACGATGGCTGTGTTGACAGTCACCTGCCCTCCCCGAAGTACGGACAAAACATTCTCCATCTCATGGGTGAGTTCGGCGATGCGCTCAAAGCCCATCGTCGCGGACATACCCTTTAAGGTATGGGCGGAACGAAAGATCTCATCGAGAATCGCCAGATCCTGCGGGTTGTCTTCCAACTCCAGTATTTTTTGGTTGAGCGCTTGCAGATGCTCTCGAGATTCTTCCATAAACATGTCCATGTATTGTGACATATCCATCTCGTTCTTCACACCTCCATAGTTGCCGAACTATCTGTCCTGCAATAATTTTACTATCTCATCGGCGACGCCGTTTAGGGGAACCACTTTATCAACGCAGCCCGATTCGATGGCGACTTTTGGCATTCCAAAAACCACACAGGTCGAGGCGTCTTCCGCAATTGTGCGACCTTGACGACTCTTGATCAACTTCATTCCTTCGGTTCCATCGCCACCCATCCCCGTCAGGATCACACCTACCATCGGGGACCAGAATTGTTGGGCAGCGGAGAGCATCATCACATCCACGGCTGGCCTATGTCCACCTACCGGCGGTTCCTGCGTCAGTTTCACCCGCATCTGTCGCCCTGTTCCAGGCTGTTCCACTACAGCAACCTTGAAATGATAGTCACCCGGCGCGATGTACACGACACCCGTTTGAATTTCTTCCCCATCTTGCGCCTCTTTCACTTTCAATGCTGACGCAGCGTCAAGACGCTCTGCCAGCGATCGCGTAAAACCAGGCGGCATGTGCTGGACGATGAGAACAGCAGCGCCAAGATCGGCTGGAAGTTTGGGGATGACCTCATAGAGCGCCTTTGGACCGCCTGTCGACGTGCCGAGCAGCACCAGTTTATTCAGCCGCTGCGTCCCCAAGCCTGGAAGGATTTTCGCCCGCGCGACTGGAGGGACTGCTGGCGCCACCGCTGGTGTCGGTTGCGCCGATGGGGTGGAAGTCGCTGACGGCGGAGAAAAGGGCGATTTTAGCGGGCGGTAATCGACCACCCGCGGCCGAACCTTAGCGATAGCCGCCACTTTTAGCTTGCCGATCAACTCCTGGCGGACCTTGTGGATATCGAGGGAGATGGAGCCCGACGGTTTGGGAATAAAGTCAACTGCGCCTTTTTGCAGCGCCTGCATGGTAGCGTCGGCGCCTTGTTGGGTCAAACTGGATAACATGACAACAGGCATGGGTCGGGAGGCCATGATGCGTTCCAGGGTGGTCAGTCCATCCATTACAGGCATTTCCACATCCAAGGTGACAACATCAGGAGACAACTGGGCGATTTTTTCCAAAGCATCCTGCCCGTTGCGCGCCGTTCCCACAACAACCATTCCAGGTTCGGCAACGATCATATCTGTTATCACTTTGCGCATGAATGCGGAGTCGTCGACTACCAATACTTTGATCTGCGGCATATGATCACTCCCGCACTTTTCTGCCGTCCTAATGTTTTTCTTCCACGCAGGCTTGTTTTTTTCCTGCAAAAGCGGCTTTACCGAAAAAAGCTTTTCATTCGCCGGAACATCCGTGTGATCCCCTCTCGTCCTTCGTAGCGAACCGGCAGGTTGCAGAGGGTAGCCGCCAGTTTCGAAACCGCTAAAGAAGCCGGTGTGTGTTGGTTTTGCAGATAAAAGGGCATCTGTGACTTAACGGCCTTCGGCACAGTGGGGTCATCCGGAATCGTACCAACAATCACGATGTCTCGGTGCAAAAATTGGCGAACAGCCATGGATAGCTTCTTCGCCACGCTATCTCCTTCTTTATCGTCATCGACCCGATTGATGACGACCGAGATGGGCTTGCCTCGTTGCATGGAATCGACGGACTTGATCAAACCGTAGGCATCGGTAATCGCTGTCGGCTCAGGAGTAGTGACAACAAGCAATTCATCGGCAGCAAAAATATAGGAAAGAACATTCCGGGAAATGCCGGCGCCCGTATCGATCAGAAATATATCTGCTGAACTCTCCATGCCTGACAGCCTGGTGATAAAGTCATCCAGTTCCCCTGCGCTCAAATCAGCCAATTCGACAATGCCGGAACCACCGGAGATGGTCTGAATTCCTTTCGGACCTGTAAACACCACCTCATCCAATGTCTTTTCTCCACGGATCACATGGTATAGATTATGAGGGGGGACTTTCCCCAAAATCACGTCAATATTGGCCATACCCATATCGGCGTCAAGAATCAACACCCGAAAACCATAATCGATCAAGGCGAGACCAAGATTCAGCGTCAGATTGGTCTTGCCGACGCCCCCTTTTCCACTTGATACACAGATTACCCGTGTCGACGGCGAATCGCCCCGAATTGTCCGTTCCGTTGTCTGCCGCATGTTATTCATCATAATCCGCAGCTTTTCGGCTTGATCTTTCATCAGTTCGTCTCTCCATAGATCAGATTGGACAACTTTTTCGGGTCGGCGACCTCCATATCATCGGGAACATTCTGACCGGTAGTGACATAGGAGAGTGGTTTTCCCGTTCCATGGATGAGGTTAAGAATGGATCCGTAATGGCTCGTCTCATCCAGTTTGGTAAAGAGATAGCGGTCGATGTTCATCGGGGAGAAACACTCAGTGATTTGCATCAAATCCTTGAATTTTGTCGTTGCCGACAATACCAGAATGGTCCGACTGGGTTGGCTTATCTCCACGTAAGCGCTCAGTTCTTCCAGTTGGCTGCCGTTCTTATGACTCCGGCCTGCTGTGTCGACCAGCAGCAACTCCTTGTCCTGGTGACGTTCAATCGCGGAACGCAGCGCCTGCGGTGTAAAGACAACATCAACGGGAACGCCGATGATGTCACCAAAGGTTTTCAACTGTTCCACTGCAGCGATCCGGTAGGTGTCAGCGGTGATCAATCCCACTTTACGCCGATTAACGATCGAAAAGGTAGCTGCCAGCTTGGCGATGGTGGTGGTTTTGCCTACGCCGGTGGGGCCAACCATCATCACCACTTCCTGACTTTTTACCGTGTCAGGCAACAGTATCGGACGGGGTTGCCCCAATAAGGATTCTAACTGGGCCAGCACAAGCCTGCGCGCCCGTTCAGGGCTCCAGTCGCCCTGCTCATCATTGTTTTCAATGATCTGACGGATGATTTGGCGCGCCAGCGTCTCATCGACTTCATTGTCCACCAGTCTTTTATATGCCGAATGCAACTCGACAGGAAGGTTGGCATCGGCTTCATCCAGCCGTCCCAGAATTTCACCCATTAACAGCTTCATTTGTTTCAGTTCGCTGTCAATAACGCTCTGACTGGTATCTCCCACCGTTTCGACTTTTTTGACAGACAACCCTTCTCGTGAAGTGTCGCCGCTCACAATCGCGTCAATAGGATGAACGGCTCCTCTGGTGAGTGGAGCGACAGCCGGAACCATCACCGGCACAACGTCAGGAGCACGCTTACGGGCTTCCGTCGTCACAGGGGTCTCGCGTGAGCGAAGCATTCCCTGTGGTTCAGGGGAACGCACCAGCCCGATGGGCTCGCGGGAATGAGCCTCCCGCGCGATGACCGAGTTGTCCTCCACAGCACCGGTGATCTCCACCATTTCCCGAGAGAACAGCCCCAAGAGACCTCCCTCTTTGATCTTCCGGGTGTGAAGGATGACAGCGTCCTTCCCCATTTCCTGCTTCATTTTATTCATGGCTTCCTGCACCGTCGGCGCAACGAATCGTTTGACCCGCAAGGTTTACTTCACCATCCCAATCGTCTGGACTTGCAGTTGGGTGTTGATCTCATTATAAGACAGAACCACCAGATGAGGTACAACCCGCTCTGTCAAGCGTTTGAAATAAAGGCGAACGATGGGGGCGCAAAGGACGACAGGTTGATAGCCGATCTGGGATACCCGTTCCACCTCCGAGGAAAGGGAAGCGATAAGGCGCTGCGCTTCCGTCGGATCGATGGCAAGGTAGGTCCCATGCTCTGTTTGCTGGATCGCTTCCCGAATCCGATTCTCCAGTGAGGGATCCAGCGATATCACCGCCAGTTCGTTCGTTCCCGGCAGCAGGTAGGGCTTAACGATTTGACGGGCTAAAGCCTGGCGGGCGTATTCAATCAAGACGTCAGGATCCTTGGTGATACGGGCATGGTCAGCCAATGTCTCCATGATGGTGACCAAGTCGCGGATAGGCACGCGTTCTTTGAGCAAGCCTGCGAGGATTTTCTGCACGTCGCCAAGACTGAGGAGATCGGGAATCAATTCGGATACAACCGCCGGATGGGTCTGTTTGACATGGTCGACCAAGGTCTGCACATCTTGACGGCCGAGGATCTCGTGGGCATAAGTCTTGATCACTTCTGTCAGATGGGTGGCGATAACGCTCGGCGGATCGACGACAGTATACCCGGCCAGTTCGGCTTGATCGCGCATCGTCGCGGTGATCCACTTGGCGGGAAGTCCGAAGGCCGGTTCCTTCGTATCGATTCCCGGCACGGAACCGTCATCAAATCCGGGCGCCATGGCCAGGTAGTGATCCGGCATCATCTCGCCGCCAGCCACTTCGACACCCTTGATTTTGATCGAATAAGCATTCGGCTTAAGTTGCATATTGTCGCGGAGGCGAATGGGAGGAACGACAAGACCCAGTTCCAGCGCGCACTGCCGCCGGATCATGATCACGCGGTCGAGGAGATCGCCACCCTGCTGGGTATCCACGAGGGGGATCAAAGCATAGCCCATCTCCAATTCGAGAGGATCCACATTGAGCAAGGAGATGACATTCTCCGGTTTTTTGATCTCCTCGATCTCCTGCTCCTGGGCTTTCTCGATTTCAGCGACCTCTGTTGCCGCTTTAACCCGGGTCATCCGGTAACCAAGAAAAGCGAGAAAGCCGCTCATGGTAAAGAGAGGAATGGGCGGAAGACCGATCGTGCCCAGCAGCGCAAGCACCCCCGCCCCAATATAGAGGATGCGAGGACGACCAAACAACTGCCCGGTCAGATCCTGTCCCAGGTTGGAATCGGAAGCCGCTCGGGTGACGATGATACCCGTCGCTGTCGAGATGAGAAGCGCCGGGATCTGTGTGACCAGACCGTCACCAACGGTTAAGATCGTGTACTTCATGGCTGCCTGGGAAACAGTGAGGTTTTTTTGCAAGACACCGATGAAGAAACCGCCAAGGATGTTGACGATCAGGATGATGATGCCGGCGATGGCGTCACCCTTGACAAACTTGGTGGCGCCATCCATCGCCCCATAGAAATCCGCTTCCCGCTGGATATCCCTCCGGCGTTTTTTTGCTTCCGCCTCATTGATCATGCCCTGGTTAAGGTCAGCGTCGATGGCCATCTGTTTGCCCGGCATCGCATCCAAGGTAAAGCGGGCCGCCACCTCAGCCACCCGTTCAGCGCCCTTGGTGATAACCATAAACTGGATGATGACGAGGATGATAAAGACAACAACACCGACGACCGGGCTGCTGCCGATAACGAAATTGCCAAATCGCTCAATGACCTGTCCCGCATAGCCTTCTAGCAGCACAAGCCGCGTCGACGATACGTTCAATGCCAACCGCAAGAGGGTTGTGATCAAGAGCAGCGTAGGAAAGACGGAGATCTCCAGCGCGCCTTCGACAAACATGGTGGCCAACAGGACCAACATGGCGATCGTGATGTTGAAGATAAGCAACATATCGAGAAAAATGGGGTTTAAGGGGACGATCATCATGATCACGGTGGCCAGGATGGCGACGGCCACACCGAGATCAGTATAACTGATGGCGCCGTTCTTCGTCTGCGGCGCAGCCATGGATTCACTCCCTTTCCGGTCTCTTCCCGTTCTCTCCCATCAATGATCAGGCACGTTTTTTCTTCATTCGGAAGACGAAGGCGAAGACCTCCGCCACCGCCTGGAAGAGTTCTGCCGGGATTTCCTGACCGATCTCGACAGATCGGTAAAGCGCCTGGGCCAAAGGTCTATCTTCTACGAGGGGTATCCCATGACCCTGGGCTACTTCCCGGATCTTCAAAGCCACATAATCTTGACCTTTCGCGATGACAACAGGCGCCGTCATGTTTCCGCTTTCATATTTGAGCGCAACAGCGAAGTGGGTCGGGTTCGTGATCACCACGTCCGCCTTAGGCAATTCTTGCATCATCCGGCGCATGGCCATTTCACGCATGCGCTGTTTGATCTTGCCCTTGATCTGGGGATCCCCTTCCGCCTGTTTAAACTCATCCTTAACTTCTTGCTTCGACATTTTCAGTGACTCTTCATGCTTATACCACTGGTACCAGTAATCCATGGCAGCGACGACGACCAGCAATAGGGCCACCCGAAAACCAACGTCATAGGCGACATCAGATATGGCCGCCACCGCCGTTTGAACGTCCATTCCAAGAAGTTTCGGAAAGAGTTGCAAGTGCTTCATTACAGCCGAATAAGCGACATAGCCGATAACTGTCACTTTGAGGATGGACTTTACCAGTTCTACAAGGGAACGGGTCGAAAAAATATTCTTCAGTCCAGCGATGAAGTTCAGTTTTCCCCAGTTCATTTTTAAACCTTCTGAGGTAAACAGAAATCCGACTTGCAGGTAACTGGCCAGCAAACCGGCAGCCATCGCCGCCAGTAAAAACGGCGCGATCATCAGCATGGTCCGCAGGGCGATCAGGGTGCCTGTCGTGATCACCGAGACTGGCGTCACCGTCTCCAAGGTCACCGTGCCCAATAGATAGACCATCATGCGCTCCATGCCGTCCATCGTCTGGACGCCGAGACTCCGCAGTGCCAGAAATCCGAACATCAGGATCAGCGCCGTGTTGAATTCCTGACTCCTGGCCACCTGGCCTTTCCTGCGGGCTTCTGAGCGTCGTTTCGCCGTTGGTTTTTCTGTCTTTTCTTCGGCAAACCACTGCAGGTCCCACTTCAACATCGGCTTCATCCCTCTTTTCAGAAGCCCTATTTCAAGAGTCCTTTTATGGGCTGAGTATCCGCATGAAATCGGACACTTGGGAAAAACTCAGGGTATACAGGCGGTTTAGGCCCTCGATATAGAAGGGGAGCGTAATCCACAAGAAGGCGACTCCCACAATGATTTTCAAGGGAATGCCGATGACAAACAGGTTCATCTGCGGCACCGTTCGTGAGACGAGGCCCAGAGCGATGTCATTGATCAAGATGATGCCGATGATCGGCATCGCCAATTGGACCCCGATCAGCAACACCCCCGAGACGAGACGAACCATGAAGTCGGCGATGTTCCCTGACAGGGCAAGGCTGAAGGGGCTGCCTGCCACTGGCAGGATGCGAAAGCTATCAGCCAGCACCTGAATCAGCAGGAGATGGCCATCAAAGATGACAAAAATCAACAAAGCCAGAATCTGCATTAAAATGCCGGTCATGGGCACCTGAGCGCCCCATAAGGGATCGATGACATTGACGATCCCGAAACCGAGTTGGATATCGATCAATTGACCTGCCGTCAAAATGGCGGCAAAAACGAGTTGCAAGATAAATCCGATGGCGAGGCCGAGCAAAACCTCCTGCGCAACGACTAGCGCATAGCTTAGAAGGTCATGCGGGGGAACGGGCAATGCGTTATTGGGCATCGCCAGGAAAAGGATCAGGGCGATCATGAAGGATAGGCCGATCTTGGCCAGATTATTAAATCCCTGAAAGTTGAAAACCGGCGCAAGAACCATGATGCCGGCCACCCGGGTCATCATCAGGAGCAGCACATCCAAATGATTGAGCATTGTGTTGATGACCGCTTCCAATGTCTATTCCTCTCCCGAAATTATCGAATAAAGGTGTACGTGTTCAAAGAACCGAGCATCTGATCGACATACTTCATCATTGCTTCCAACATCCACGGTCCGAAGAGGAGAATGACGACCAATACAGCGATGATCTTCGGCACAAAGGACAGTGTCGCTTCCTGGATCTGGGTGGTCGCTTGAAATACGCTGATCACCAAACCGACAATCAAACTGGCGCCTAAAAGAGGCGCCGAGATCAGCAAAACGGCGGTCAATGCGTCACGTCCCAACTGAATCACCAATTCTGGTGTCACAGTCATCCTCCTTTCCATTTGTTACTGGTAGCTGAGGATCAGGGATCGGACAATGAGATACCAGCCGTCAACAAGCACGAAAATCAGCACCTTAAAAGGCAGGGAGATCATGGCCGGTGGCAACATCATCATCCCCATCGACATCAGCACCGATCCGACGATCATGTCAATGACAATAAAGGGCAGATAGATAACGGCCCCGATCTGAAAAGCCGTTTTCAATTCACTGAGGATGTAGGCCGGAATAACAACCTTGGTGGGGATGTCTCTGTACGTTTGCGGTTGTTCCATATTCGACATATTGACAAATAAGGCCAGATCCTTTTCCCGGGTTTGCTTTAACATGAACTCTCGCAATGGATCAGAAGCCTTGTCCAGCGCCTGTTCCTGCGATAGTTTGCCTGCCAGATAAGGCTGCAGCGCCTGATCATTGATGGCGGTCCATGTAGGCGCCATGATAAAAAAAGTCAGGAACAAAGTCAGCCCGATCAGGATCTGGTTCGGCGGCATCGTTTGCAATGCTAAGGCGGTCCGAGTGAAGTGCAGCACCACGATGATCCGGGTGAAACAGGTCATCATGATCAGGATCGACGGGGCCAGTGACAGGATCGTCAGTATAAAGAGAATCTGTAGGCTTGTAGAGACCTCTGTTGGGTTCTGAGCCGATTCGACGCCAAAGGTGACCGTCGGAATCTGTAGCGGCGCCGCCTGCGCAGGCAGTGCCCAGGTAAATATTACCATTAGCGAAGCCAATAAAATGAAGCCTCGGCCAAACGAGGACTTCACAGCTTGTCCTCCCCTTCCCTATCGGGTTCCACTTTTCCCGTTCGGAGTGCATTCAATCGCTGGATCTGTTTCGTCATTTCCGCATGGAAGGACGGTTCCCGATCAGAATGTCCTTTCCCCCTGCCCAGCAAACCGTTGATAAAATCAAGGCCAAATGGCGCTGGCGGCGACGATTGATTTTCCTCCTGGACTTGCCGCAACGCATCGATGACCTGTCCATCGGTGATTTCCATGATCGGTTGAATCGAATGGTCTGTTACGCCGATGACAAAGACCTTTCCCGCGATGTCGGTGACAAAGAGGTTTTTGTTCGGCGCAAGGCTGACCTGATCCAACACGGCCAGCCAGTTTCCCTGTCCAGCCGTCTGCTGTTTCCTTTTCCAGAGCTTTACGACAACCCAGCCGCTGATGCCGACAAGCACCAGTGTGCCTACGAGTCGAATGAGCAGATCGCCTGTGGAAACAGGACCCGCCTTTTGTTCGGCTTCGGCCTGCTGGGTGTAGGTCTTGTCAAGGATGCTTCCCGGCGCCGTATCGGTCGCCATGGCTGTCATCGGGAGCGACAGAAGAAACAAAAGAAGCCCAAAAAACACCAGGCCGCCGATGATCCGGCGGCCAATACGCCGACTGTAGTTCATCCTCATCTCCCACTTGTAGTTCAGGAGAGCCTTGTTGAGCAATGCTTAGCCTAAAGCTTTGCGTACAGCCTCGAGTACGCGGTCCGGCTGGAAGGGCTTTACGATAAAGTCTTTGGCGCCGGCTTGAATAGCATCGATGACCATCGCCTGCTGACCCATGGCGCTGCACATGATCACACGAGCATTGGGATCAACCTGCCGAATGGCGCGGACAGCATTGATGCCGTCCATTTCCGGCATGGTAATATCCATAGTAGTCAAATCAGGTCGAAATTCTTTCCATTTTTCCACAGCCACTGCGCCGTTTTCCGCTTCGCCAACCACCTGATAGCCGTTCTTGGTCAGGATGTCCTTGATCATCATGCGCATAAAAGCAGCGTCGTCTACGATTAGAATCCGGTTTCCCATTCTCAATCATCCTCCGTTTATTGTAAATTGCCTATCCTTTCGATGGGACTTACGATATCGGTTATCCGCACGCCGAAGTTTTCATCGATGACTACGACCTCGCCCTTGGCGATCAGCTTGCCATTAACCAGGATATCGACCGGTTCACCAGCGAGTTTATCAAGTTCTATGACCGAACCGGGACCGAGATCAAGGACATCACGGATGGTTTTCCTCGATTTCCCGAGTTCGACGGTGACTTGTAGAGGCACATCCATGATCAACCCAAGGTTGGTCATATCCTTGCCGCTACGCTGTTGCTGTAAGGGGGAAAACTGGACAGGCTGCACAGGCACTGGCGGCGCCTGCGGCGGATAGGCGGCGACCGGCGGTTGGGGAGGATACCCAGGCTGCGCTCCATAATATCCCGGCGGAGGGTAACCGTACCCCGGAGGCGGGTACGCAGGCGGTTGATTGCCATACCCCGGCGGTGGACCTCCGTAACCCGGCGGCGGCGCGGCAACCATCGGCATTTCGACGGGAGGTTGGGAAGCCGGCGGAGGATATGCAGCGGGCGGAGTCGAGGCGACTGGAGAATGCGCCACCGGCGGAGGTGGAGGCGGCGCTGTTTCCGTCTGTGCCGGAGCGCTCGCAGGGGTGGATGACATATCCCCCATCAATCCGGAAACAAGTTGCTTGGCAAAGGGAATCGGGTAGACCTGCATCAACTCGCTGTCGACAAGTCCTTCAATAACCATCCGGAAGGACACCTTGACCACCGGATCCATCTCAGGATGGGGTAATTTCTCACTGGCAAAATCAATGGTGTTCAACGCCGGGGGGGAAATATCGATCTTTTTTTGCAGCATCGTCGCCATGGAGGTGGACGCCGACCCCATCATCTGGTTCATCGCTTCCGAAATGGCGCTGAAGTGAATTTCGTTCAGTTCTGTCGGCGGTGACATACCGTCGCCGCCCATCATCAGATCGACGATGATCGCCACGTCAGATTCGCGGATGATCAGCACATTGCTGCCTTCCAATCCGGCTGTATAGGTCACATCGACGACAACGAAGGGTGAGGGATAGTCTTTTTGCAGCGCCGCTTTCGATGTGACCGTCACACGGGGCGTCGTAATGTCGACTTTTTTCCCTAAAAGAGTAGAAAGTGTCGTCGCCGCCGTACCCATGGAGATATTGGCGATCTCGCCGATTACATCTCTTTCCAGTTCACTGAAGTCGGCTTGCGGTTCGGCTGCATCCAACGACATTACAGGTTCACTGGGGGCGTCGGCGCCTCTCAACAGGGCATCAATTTCCTCCTGGGAAAGGACGCCGCTACTCATCATCTGTCTCAACTCCTTTTTCGTATGTCGCTGTGATCTGGATACCCATTTTGGAGCCGGAGATGCCCGGACGCGCCAGGTATTTGGTCCGTTGACCGATGAGCACTTCCAGTTCGGAATCAGAACGATTGTCCAACTGGATCACGTCACCCAACTGCAAATCCAAAAGCTCGGAGACGCTGAGCGAAGTGCGTCCCAACAAGACGGTGATGGGGACAAGCGCCCGTTCCAAACGGTTGCGCAACGCCTCCAATTGTTCCGCCGTGCGCTCCTTAGCCGCATTGGAAAACCAAAAATGGGCGCTTAACTTGCCAATGATCGGTTCCAGTAATATATAAGGCAGGCAGATATTGATCATTCCCTCGACATCGCCGATTTTACATGCCAAGGTGATGACGACGACCATCTCCGTGGGCGCCACGATCTGAATAAACTGCGGGTTTGTCTCGATCATCTCAAGGCGGGCTTTTACCTGAGCGATGTTGTCCCAAGCCTCGGTGAAACTGTCCAACATGCGTCGCGTCGTCCGTTGAAAAACAGATTGTTCAATCTCTGTCAGCCCTCGGATCTTGTCCGGTGGGTTGCCTGTTCCTCCAAACAAGCGATCAATGACGGCGAAAGCGATATTGGGGTGAATTTCCATGATCCCGTTCCCATTCAACGGGGGCATCGTAAAGATGTTAACGATGGTGGGGTTAGGAATGGAACGAATAAACTCTTCGTAGGTCAACTGGTCTAACGATTGCACCGATATCTGCACGAGTGTGCGCAGGTTTGCGGCCAAATAGGTCGTTAAGGTACGGCAGAAGTTTTCATAGATGACTTGCAATGTGTGAATCTGGTCCTTGGAAAATTTATTCGGCCGCTTAAAGTCGTAAACTCGGATCTTGCTCGCCAAATCATCTTTGACATCCTCAGGCGTTACCTGACCGCTGGCGAGGGCGGCCAGCAGCGCGTCGATCTCGGCCTGGGACAGAATATCGCTCATGTCCTACCCTCACCTCCTGAAATCAGTCGTTATCATTCCGGGCAGGACTATTGATAGACAAGCTCCTGGAAGTAGACATTACGGAATTTGTCGGCGCCAAACTGTTTGTTTAAGGCGACCAAGATGTCTTTTTTGACCTTTTCCTTGCTGTCAGATACCTGGAAATCCTCTACCGTTTTCGCGCTGAGGATATAAAGGATCCGGTCGCGGATGACCGGAAGCTGTTCCTTCAATTCGGCCAGCTTTTTCTCGTCCTTCTTTTCCTCATTCAGTTCCAGGATCACTTTGGCTTTTAGGAAGCGTTTCCCACCAGGGTCAGCCAGGTTGGTCGTGAAGTCGCCAGCCTCAAAAAGAACCCCCACTGTTTTAGGCGCTGTCGCTTTTGGCGTGTGGTCCGAAACAGCGTCCGGACTGATAAAGAACTTAAATACCGCCACAGCGATGATGGCCGCCGATACCAGCACGGCAACGGCGATAATGATCAGCTTCGTATTCAGCGGTTTCTTTTTGGGCGCGTTTTCGGTATCAGCCATGCCGGAAAAACGCTCCTTCCTTGGCTAGGGTATAAATTGAACAGAACAGGCCCTACCTTACCTAATTATACATTCATTCGAGTTCTTCCCGCTAGGTCCTTCTTTTTGTCAGATATCCGTCGGTTTTATCGCTACGACAGGTTTGATACATGCCAGGCGGTAGGCGATCACCTTTTCCACCACTTCATCGGAACTTTCCAATACAACGATCTTCTTGCCTGTCGTCAAGGTGATGATCGTATCTGGAGTCGCTTCGACTTGCTCTATCAATTCTGCATTGATCACCAGTTCGCTTTGGTTTAACCGCCTGATCTTGATCATCGACCTGCCCTCCATTGTCAATGCAAAGATACGGGCGGGCTGATCGGACCTACCCGCCCGTCATCGATTATCGTTTCAAGTTAACCAGTTCTTCAAGCATACTGTCAGAAACGGTAATGATCCGGCTGTTGGCCTGGAATCCGCGCTGGGTCGTGATCATGTCGGTAAATTCCTGGGATAGGTCGACGTTGGACATCTCCAATGCGCCTGGGGTGATGGCGCCACGGCTGCCCACGGCCGGTTGGCCTGTGTTCGGTTCGCCGGAGTTGTTGGACCTCATATAGAGGTTGGAACCAGCCTTTATCAATCCGGCAGGGTTGGAGAAGGTCGTCACACAAACCTGGGCCAGCGCCAGGCTCTTGCCGTTCGAAAAGGTGCCTGTCAACACGCCAGCTGAATCGATGGCATAGGTCTTTAAGGCGCCATCGGCGTATCCGTTCTGGCTCAGTTTGTCGACCGTCGTATCGGAAGAGAATTGGGTGATAGAGTGAAGATCGAGGTAGAACGCGGAATTGTTTGACGTTGAAGGGAACGTAAAGCCAGCGGAGTAAGAACCTGTCGGCATCGCTGTCATTTTATTGACGCCCAAGCCGGGGAAACTGAAATCAGTGGCATTGGTCACATCAAAACGCTTGAACATGCCGTTGCTGCTGAAGTAAATTTCACCCTGAATAAAGCCTGTAGCCGTTGTAATCTTGTGTGTGGTCGGATCTTCTGTAGTAATACGCGCCGACACAATCCAGTGGTTTTCGTCACCGGCCTTGCTGACATTTTTCATGGTCAACAACAGGTTGTGCTTACCGCCTTTGGAATCGAAGATCTCGATCGATTTCTGGATCGGCAGGGAACTGGCCTGCAGGCTGTTCAGGTTTTTGTTGAAGGAAACCCGGTTCGTCGCCAAGGCCGGCATCTGCAATTTATCTTTGATGTTGATTTCAGTGGGGCTTTTGCTGGGGTCAATATTTCCTGAGGCATCGGCCATGTACCCCATGACCTTCATGCCGTTGTCGGTGCGGTAGAAGTTGTACTCCGTATCTAAATCGAAGTTGCCCGCACGTGTGTAGTACTGAGTACCGCCGTCGTTGAGCAGGAAGAAACCGTCACCGTCAACAGCTAGGTCGGAGTTCTTGCCCGTTCCCTGAACGCTGGTCGGTGTGAAGACCGTCTCCATCGTGGCGATGTTCATACCCAGACCGACTTGCATCGGGTTGGTGCCGCCCCGTCCGCCTTGAGGGGCGGCGGCGCCGCGAGTGGTCTGGTTCAGGGCGTCGGCAAAGGTGACGCGGCTTTTCTTAAAGCCGATCGTGTTGACGTTGGCGATGTTGTTGCCGATGACATCCATCCGCGTCTGGTGGTTGCGCAGCGCGGTGACCCCGGAGAAAAGGGATCTCATCATGGGGTAAACGACCTCCTAACATGTTAGAACGGATGACTGCCTCAATCGTTCAGCAGCCTGGGCTTCCTCCTGGAGGTCCAGCCCTTATTCCGTAATGACGACAGCACTGTCAATGTTTGTAAAAACATTGTCCCTCATCGCGTTTCCGTCGACAGCAGTGATGACAGTGCGGTTCTTCACCGATACGACAAGCGCCAGATCCTTCATCAGAATCAGTGATTCTTTCGACCCTTTGCGTCCTGCCTTGTCGATGGCCTCGTTCAGCTTGCTAAGTTCGGTCTCGCCGAGGGAGATATTGCGTTGAGCCAGCCGTTGCAAGGCGTGGGAGGAGAACTTGAGTGTTTTTTGATCAAGGATCTTTTGAAAGGAATCGCCAGAGGTTTGGCCGGCCGGCTGGGAGATTGATCCCGATGAGGGTTTGCTAACGCCGGGGATCAGTGGCTGCGGATAGAGGATGCGGTTATCCAAGGCCGCCACCTCCCTCCTTGTCTTCAAATGTCTTAACTGGCTTGCGCCACTTTGGTGATCTCATTCAGGAGAACTTCCCTTGTTTTCTTTTGGCCGTCCACATCATACTGGACCTGAAGCGCCGCTACGCCGTTTTTGATGGTGACACCAGTCACTTGACCGGCAACATTTTCCGTGACAATGTCACCGTCCTGGTCTTTCACCACATTTCCTTTATCATCCAACTTAGCGACTTGCGCCTCCAACTGTTTGCCCACAAAGCTGACCGCTGACACGATCATGTTATCGCCCTGCATCTGCTGCTGAACGGCAAGGAAACTACCGAGGGCTTTGGTTAAACCGCCCATGACGTTTTCCTGGGTTGTTTGGAATTTTTCAAAACCATCGGAAATGTTCTTCATCTGCTCCAGCGAGGAAAACTGCGCCATCTGGCCGATGAATTCTTTATCTTCCATCGGTTGCATCGGATCCTGAAAGCGAAGCTGCGTCACGAGCAGTTTCAGAAAATCATCTTTACCGAGTTCGCTGTTGCTCTTTTTTGTCGCCGTCGTCCCAGTAGGATCCATGTAGACACTGCCCACATTCTCAATCGTACCTGCCATGCCTATCCCCCTTTTCGATTGCACTTACGCCAAAAACTCTACCGTTGTGTCCTCTCGGTAGTAACTACGTGCCGCTACAGCATCAACAGCGCCGCTGCCGTTTATGGACGCTGATTCGTCGGACTGCCCACTTTTCTGGCTTCCCCATCTCCCAGCGGAGGATTGCTGAGAATCGCCGGCGCTGTGACGAGAATCGGTACCCTGCTGGCCTACACCGACCTCTACCCGATCAAATCGCAACCCCTGTTCCTCCAAGGACTGTTTCAGTTGATTCAGGTTGGATTCGATCATCTGTCTGACCTGCGGGTTTTCAGCGGCGATGCGGACAGAGACGATGCCGTTTTCAACGGAAAGGTTGAGATTCACTTTACCGAGGAACTCTGGTTTCAATTGGATCCGCAGTTCGCTCGCATCGGCCTTCTTGAGCAGTTCGCTGTTGGCCACGATCTGGCGAAAAACCTCGGTGCGCATAACATTGGAGGCTTCTCTGCTCAAGGCTGGTTTCGTCGCAGCGGAAACCGTATCTGCCGCAGATGTCGTCGTCCGGCTGTTGCCGCCCTGCGCTTCATTGAGGCGAAAGGGGGACTCTTCGCCGGCTTGGACGCCTTTGGCGGTCGCTTGCGTAAAAGTCGTTGGATTCTGACCGCCGGCCATCCAACCGGTTGCGTTTTCTCCACTCCCTTGAGGGGTGGCTGCGCCTGAACCTTCCGTCACTCTTTGCACAAGGGCCGGTTGACCATCTGAAAGGGGTTCTGTCGCCGTAACCGACTGACCGGCTGTCGTTTCGACAGTTTCCTTGCGCATCCCAGCCAAGAGGGTCAGTTGGCTCGGCGAAACCGGCAAGAGGGGGGCTGCATTCTTCGTTTCTGATGCCGCACTCGTTGTCTCCGTGACAACAGTGGACGGCAAGAGCGGTGTTGCCGGTTGTTCCTGCGGTTGATGAGTTTGTTCTGGCATGGCCGTTGGCAACGGGCCCGCAAGGACCTTGATCGTTTGTTCCCCTTTGGCGTCAGCCTTCACATCGCCGTTAGCCGGTTGTTGGGGAACTGCTCCGGCAAGAACCGGGGATAGGGGCTCACTTTTTTTCTCTCCCTCCGCAGAAGCAGGGGCAACAGCTGCAGAACCTGCAGTCTCTTCTACGTCAGGGCTTGTTTGAAAGGACACTGCGACAAGGGGGGTTGCCAGAGGGGACACCGCATCGCTGGCGTCTTCCTTTTGAGCCGTCTCCTCCGCATCTTCGCTCTGGTCTGGAGCGGGAGATGACGTTTCAAGCTCTTGTGGTTGAGTTTCCGACTTGCTCGCTTGCGACGAATCCCCATCGCTATTTGTCCGTTCCGGTTGATTTCTTACTTCCTGATTTTCCTGACGATCATCGCCCCGCTCGTCCTCGCGGCTGATCGAGGGCCCTTTGGCGCTTTTTTCAGAAAGCCGACTTTCTCGGGTCGCCGTCAATAGGGCAGGCTTCTCTGGTCGCTCAGAATCACGGTGACGTTCGGCACTCCGTTGGACGCTGCCGGACGGCAATTGACGCGCACTCGCTTGGTTCGTCTGCGGCTGTGGAAAATAAGCGAGGCTGTCGTGTAAGTAACCGGAAAAACCTTTTCCCAGTTGGCCTGTGCCCGTTGCTCCCCCTTTTGTCCCCTTTCCAGTCCCAAGGGAAGGCGCCGAGGTAGGGGGCGAGGTCAAGCCATTTAAAATCGAAAGGTCTGCCATTGATTCACCTCCTGAAATAAACGATGGTCACTGACAGAGCGCTTTCTCCATGGCATCCCTCCTTTCGGCAGAGCCGACCTGATTCTCAGGAATGTCTTCAACCCTTATCCGAGATGATTTGTTGCCATCACGCTATTTGGTGGCCAATTATCCCGCATTCCCCATTAAATTCACAAGCCGGGCGGCCCGTGTCGGATTGGTATAGGTTAAGGATGATAAGACCTTACCGGCTGCATCCTGGCTCATCTCCCGCAAAATGGAGGCGATCGCCTCATCGGGAAGCTGTTCCATCAGCATGGCTGCGTCATCGGCCTTCATGGCCGCGATCGTTTTGGCCAGGTTTTGATAGTTGCTTTTGGTGAGTTCACTCTTCTTCAAGGCAGTATCGGCCTTTTCCCGCGCCGCCACATCACCATTGCCCGATGCCAACCGGGCGGCTCGCGCCGGATCGAGAGCGGCGGTTATTTTGGCTGCCTTGTCAACATCCATGCCGTTGAGGAGCTTATTCACTGTGTCATCAGGCAGATTTTCCATGATCTTGGCTGCATTCGCCGGTTTCATCACCGAAAGGCGTTCGGCCAGCTTCTCCAAATCGGCCTGGGCCTGCTTTTCCTTCTCGGTCTGTTCCTTCATGGCGGCCAATTGCTTTTCCAGTTCCGCTTTCTGTTGTTTCAAAGCGTCATCCTGGGGAGCGGCAACCGGTGTCGCCGTCGCCGCCGATTGCATCTCGGTCAGTTTGGCGTCAAGGGCTTCTTTTTCCGCTTGCAGTTGAGCGATCCGGTGCTCTTCCAGCGTCTGTTGGGACCCCTCTGAGGCGGGATCCTTCTGTGGGAAGAGAGAACCGACGACGGGCAGACTGCGCAGTTGCGGCGAAAGGTCGACCAGGCCAGTCACCTGAGCGGCGGCAAGCCCGGCCAACATGACGACCGGCAGGGCCATCAGTAAAAAGAGCGTCATCATGGACATCCCCTTTTTTTCACCCTGCGCTGCTTCTGTGTCAGCCATCTCCTTCCCCCCTATTCCGTATATTGGTGATTGCCGATAAACCGATTGAGGGCCATCTCATCCAACAGCTTTTGTTCTTCTCTTAATAATGTCTTCTTGTAATCGGCAAGATGTTTTTCCTTTAAACGCTCCATCACCTTGCGGTCACGCATCATCTCCAGCAGGCGCTGCCGGATCTCCTCCAGTTTGCTCTGCTCCCGCTGCAGTTCTGTCTCCTGCCGAGCCTCAAGTTCCTTTAAGCGAAGCCAATAGTGGTTGAAAAGTCGTCGTTCCTCTACGTCAAAGGGCATTCCGGCATGGGGTCGGATATTGTCCACCGCATCAGCCATTGTATTGCGCAAGCGAGCCAATTCCGCCTCTTTTTCTCGAACCGCCTCTTGCTGGCGTTGAAGTTCTCCCTTTAGGGCGTCTTCCTGCCGCAGTTTCAGATCAAGGGCCGTTTGCAGTTTAAACCGAAATGGTTTCATGCCGCAAAGATATCCTGCAATATACGAATCGTCCGGTCAAAGGGAATGGTCTCAAAAATGTCCTGACGCAAAAATTCCCGGCAGGCGTCGATTTTCTTCAGGGAATGGTCAATCTGGGGGTTGGCGCCCTTTTGGTAAGCGCCAATGTCAATGAGATCCTTCGCTTCACGGTACGTGGCCAGCACACTGCGCAATTGCGCCGCCGCATCGCGATGTTCCTTCTGCACCAGTTCAATCATGACCCGGCTGACACTGCTCAGGATATCGATGGCGGGATAATGGTTCTGGGAGGCCAAATCTCGGGAGAGAACGATGTGTCCATCCAGGATGCCTCGAACGGCGTCGGCAATCGGTTCATTCATGTCATCACCATCGACCAACACCGTATACAAACCGGTAATGGTGCCTTTATCAGAGGTGCCGGAGCGTTCCAGCGGCTTGGGCAACATGGCAAACACCGATGGGGTGTAGCCTCGCGTGGCCGGCGGCTCACCGACGGCTAGCCCCACTTCCCGCTGGGCCATGGCAAAACGAGTCACCGAATCCATCATCAAAATGACGTCTTTCCCGAGGTCTCGAAAAAACTCGGCGATGGCGGTCGCCACAAATGCGCCTTTCAGCCGGACCAGCGCAGGCTGGTCTGACGTCGCCACGACGACAACCGAGCGGGCCAGGCCTTCTGGGCCCAGATCTTTTTCGATAAATTCACGGACTTCACGACCACGCTCACCGATGAGGCCGATGACGTTGATGTCCGCCGTCGTGTTGCGGGCGATCATGCCCAACAAGGTGCTCTTGCCAACACCGGAGCCAGCAAAAATCCCAAGTCGTTGGCCCCGCCCGCAGGTTAACAGGCCATCAATGGCCTTGACGCCCAGCGGCAGGGTTTGGTGAATGCGCTGGCGTTTCAAGGGGTTCGGGGGCTGGGCTGTCAGCGGGTAGTCGCCGGATGTGGCGATAGGTCCCCGATCATCCATGGGGTTGCCCAGCCCATCCAGGATCCGGCCGAGCAAGGCTTCCCCGACAGCCACCTGTAAGACATCTCCCGTCGCCAACACCTGAGATCCGGGACCGATGCCACCCATCTCACCCAAGGGCATGAGCAGGGTCTTGCCTTCGCGGAATCCGACTACCTCGGAACGGACGCGCTGTTTTCCCGATTGGGTGGAGACGAGACAGACCTCCCCCAGGTTGGCGCTTGGGCCATCGGACTGAATGACGAGACCGATCACCTGGGACACCTTTCCGTTCAATCGCACCGGGTCCATGGTTCGCACCGCCTGCAGATACCTTTGCATGCCCTTATCCACCTACCCGTGCATCACTTCTCGGAGCACCCTGCGCACTTCATCCAACTGGGCGTCGATGCGCGCATCGACATAACCATGATTGGTTTCCAGGATACAACCGCCAACAGAGACTGTCTCATCCTGTTCCAACGTCAAGGTCCGCAACCCTTTGACCATGGCCGTCAGTTCCGGCTTGATCGATTGAATGAGCGGATAGTCTTGCGGATTGACTTTCAGGATCACTGCGCTCATATCGCGCACCTTGTTCAGAGCGTTGGCGGCGATATGAACCACCACATCTCGTCGATTGGCAATCTCATAAGCGAGGATTTTCTCAGCAATAGTGATGGCCAATTCCACCATCTCTGGTTCCGCCTTGTCGATGTAGGCGGCTTTGGCTTGACGGGCCGCTTCCGCTTCACGCCAAGCATTGGCAATGATGGTTTCCCCTTCTTGCCGCGCCGCTTCCAGGCCTTGAGCTAGGCCGAGTTGGTATCCTTCCTCGGCATGGCTTTGCCGGATCGTCTGCCCTTCTTGCTCCGCCTCTGCAACAACCATTGCTGCTCGCTCGGTCGCTTCAGCGATGATGGCGTTCGCCTGTTCTCTCGCTTGGATCATCAATTCCTGAACAGCCCGTCGGGTTTCTTCAAGAACCCGTTCCGCCTGTTCCTCTACCGTCTCTTCCGACTCCGGTAAAGGCGACGGCGCGTCCTCAGTCAGCAGCGCCTCGACAGTGACCAACGGTTGGAACACTCCCAGCACTTTCGGCGATTCGGCGCGAAAGGCCGTCGATTTGATGACCCTAGACAATCAATTCGTCCCCCCCGCCACGGGCTACGATGATCTCGCCGGCTTCTTCCAGCTTGCGGATGATGTTGACGATGCGCTGTTGCGCCTCTTCTACATCGCGCAGACGGACCGGTCCCATGAACTCCATATCCTCGCGCAGCATCTCGCCGGCCCGCTTGGAGACGTTCCGGAAGATCTTCTGGACCACCTCGTCGCTGGAACCTTTGAGCGCCAAGCCCAAGTCTTTCGTGTCCACTTCCCGCATGACCTGCTGGATGGAACGATCGTCCAGCATGACAATATCTTCGAAGACAAACATGCGTTTTTTGATCTCTTCCGCCAATTCCGGGTCCTGGATCTCCAGGGCTTCCATGATCGACTTTTCTGTGCCACGGTCGACGCGGTTGAGCATCTCGACCACCGTGTCGATGCCGCCAGCGCTGGTATGCTCCTGGGAGACAAGGGAGGAAAGCTTCCGCTCCAGCACCATCTCCACTTCCCGAATGACCTCCGGCGATGTGCGATCCATCAGGGCGATCCGCCGAGCGATATCGGACTGGCGTTCTGGCGGTAGTGCCGACAGGATGATCGACGCCTGTTCCGGATTGAGATAGGCCAGGATCAGCGCGATCGTCTGAGAGTGTTCCGATTGGATAAAGTTGAGCAATTGTCCCGGATCGGTGCGTCGCACGAACTCGAAGGGCCGCACCTGCAGCGATTGGGTCAACCGGTTGATAATTTCAATCGCCTTATGAGGCCCCAGGGCCTTCTCCAAGATCTCTTTGGCGTAGTCAATACCGCCGGAATTGATGTATTCCGAAGCCATAAATAGTTGATGAAATTCATCAAAGACCGAATCGCGGTGTTCCGGAGTGACCTTGCGGATATTGGCGATCTCTAAGGTCATCTGCTCGATCTCTTCCTCCTTGAGGTGTTTAAACACCTTGGCCGATTTTTCCGGTCCAAGGGAGATCAGCAGGACAGCAGCCTTTTGTTTTCCGGAGAGCGTTGATTTGGCAGACACAACATCACCTCGACTCGTCCGCTAACCATGTTTTCAACAGGCGGGCAACCGCCTCTGGGTCGTTATCGCTAAGATCCTCGATCTTCTCACGAAGAGCCAATTTCTCCAGTTCTTCGGGACTCAGTTCAGGAACAGGTGGTGTGGGCACCGACGTATCAAAGGCCAGCGAGGGCAGCGGTTCTGGCTCCGGCGCCGGTTTGCGGCGGAGATAGGCCCTCCGGGCCAGCAGTCCAGCGGCGACAAGCAACGCGAGGACGAGTACAGCGCCGCCAATCATCAGGTAACGCTGGAATGCTTTCTGCTCGTCTGCCAACCGATTCATCTCGTCGACAGCGCTCCGGTCGAAGGCCATTCCGAGGACGCTGATCTGTTCGACCCGTTCCGGTTGACCCGGCGTAGGCTGCTGGATGGGATAGCGAATGCCGACAGCCTGGGCGACCGCTTTTTCCAACTGCTGCGTTTCCTCTGGCGTCAGGGTGCGGTTCACCATCACCGATACACTGAGCCGTTTGAGCGATGAACCCGGCGGTGTCACCGTGTGCGTCTCCGTTTTAGGGATCTCGTTGTTGACGATCGAATCGGTCTTTGAGTAACTGCTCGTGTTGTTATTCGCAGCCTGTTGGGTCGGTATATTGGCGCTGGTGCCCGGTGTGCCGGCGGCAGAGGATCCCTGTCCCGCTTCCTCCGTTTCACGGGTGGACAGGGGCACCGGTTTGCCCAACTTTACATCCTTGACTTCCTGTTGAGAAAAGTCGAGTTCAGTGCTCACCTTGACGACTGCGTTTCCAGCTCCGAGGGCGCGGTTCAGCATATCCTGCGCCTTTTGCTCGAGATTGGACTCAAAGTCCTTTTTCACCTGCAGTTGCGTCTTCGCCAGGCCGTCCAAACTGGCTTTATCGGTTCCGCCGGCGGTGAACAGTCCTTCTGAAAGGACATTGCCTGAATTGTCGACAACAGTGACATTTTCCGGCTTCAACTGCTTCACACTTTTTGATACGAGATGAATAATGCCGCGGACCTGTTTTTCCTCAAGTTTTGCATATGGTTTCAGGATCAGCATAACCGACGCAGTGGCGTCGGTGGCATTGCCTTTGAACAGGGAGTCTGCCGCTGGAACGACCATCACCCGAGCATTTTCCACACCAGGGATATTTTGCAAGGTCCTGGACAGTTCTGTTTCTGTGGCGATCTTCAGGCGGATATCCTTTTCTTTCTCCGTTTCCCCAAACCGGCTTTCATTGAAGGTCTCAAAGCCCCAGCCAGTTCCCTTGGGCAGACCGGAATTGGCCAAATCGAGTCGAAGGCTCGCCTGGTCCTTCGAAGGAACCAGGATGCTTTTTCCGTCTTCAGAAACCTGGAAATTCACCTTCTGCTCTTTGAGTTTCGCCTGGATGGCGCCCGCATCGGCCGGGTCAAGATTTTGAAAAAGCGGGACATAATCAGGGCGGCCGGCCAAGTAGACAAAGGCCACCAGGGATACGATTACGGCAACAAGGGAGCCTCCCAAAATCAGTTTCTGCTGACGGGAAAGACGACCCATCAATTCGCTCAATTGGCTGCGCAACCGTTCCAACAATTCACTCATTGTTCAGCAGCCTTTCCCATGATCTGATTCGCATCTTATTACACTTGCATTCTCATAATTTCTTGATAGGCTTCCATCACCTTGTTGCGAACCTGCAAAGTCAGTTGCGTGGCAATACCCGCTTTTTCCGAGGCGATGACCACCTGGTGCAGATCGATGGGCTTACCAGCCGCCAGATCGGCAGCAGCAGCGTCAGCCTGCTTGTTCAGGTCGTTTACGTTGTTGAGGGCGTCCTGAAGAAAGGAGGAAAAATTCTTGCCATTCCCCTCGGCGACTTTCTCCTCCATATCCGGTTTTTCCACTTTGTCAAGGGAATTGCGATAGGGGAGCAATTGTTCAAAACGAATGGGCAGTCCGTTCATCAGGCCGCCTCCTTTACCATTGATATAATAACAGACAATTTGGTAAAAGTGTGTAGGTATATAGTACTATTTTTCTAGGATTTTAGACTCATTGTTAACCTTTTCCGATCTCAAGTGCTTTCATCGCCATCGATTTCGCTGCATTTACAGCAGTTACGTTCGCTTCATAGGCGCGTGTCGCCGATATCATGTCCACCATTTCCGTCACGGTGTTGACATTGGGCATGCGAACATAGCCAGCCAAAGGACCGGTGCGGATCGCGTCAGGGTGCTGGGGATCATAGACGGTTTTAAAAGGAGCCTCATCTTCCACGACCGAAACGACCCGCACCCCTCCGCCAGGAGCATTGCGCCGGTCTTCCGCCGCCGAAAGAGCAGAGGCAAAGGAGTCCGGCTCGGCCTGGCGCGCGGCAAAGACCGGCATCTGGCGCCGGTAAGGCAACACGCCGTCAGCGTCGCTATTGCCTGTGCGCGTCGAATTCACATTGGCCAAGTTGTTGGAGATAATGTCCATGCGAAACCGCTGGGCCGTCAGTCCAGAGGCGCTGGTGTCAATCGAGGTAAGAAACCGCATAATTTACCGCACCCCCTGAAGAACATTTTTGACCATGGAAAACTTATGGGATATTTGGTTGATCATTCCATCGTACCAGAGTGAGTTTTTTGCCAACTCCGCCATTTCACGATCTACATCGACGTTGTTGCCGTCGTTGCGGAAGCTCTCCCCTTCCATCGTAACCACTCGAGACGACAGATCGCCGGAACCTCCATTAAGGGGGATATGACGAGGATCGCTCCGCTTCCCGCTCATAGCCGATTCATCCCGATCGATAACCGCCGCTAGTTCATCTTCGAACTGAACCTCTTTGCGCTTATAACCGGGCGTGTCCACATTGGCCAAGTTGTCAGAGATCACCTGATGGCGTATCGATGCGGCGTCAAGCCCCTTTTCCAAGGTGCGAAGGATGGGTGTTTCCAAAAAACCTGCCATGGTCTCACCTCATTTATCATAAATCGAGCCTTCCGTGGCGAATCTCTATGCTGCCTTGTCCGGCAGCGCAGTCAACCCGGCGATCCGTCACCGGGATTCACGCAATACTGATTTTCTATCTTCGCTGTTCTTTTAACAAATCCTCTTTTCCCAGACCTGTAAATATAACTAAAAAGAAGGCGAACCCATTGGGCGCCTTCTTTTTTCATCTTTATCTGAAATTGAACAATAAATAATGCAACTGAATTATCCTGCGAAATTCCTCTGCTTAGTGGCGAAGTTTTTCTAGTTCTTCCATTAAGTTATCATTAAGGATGCGAATGTAGGTGCCTTTCATCCCCAGCGATTTTGACTCGATGACGCCGGCGCTTTCAAACTTGCGTAAAGCGTTTACGATGACAGAACGAGTGATGCCGACACGATCGGCAATTTTTGAAGCGACCAGCAACCCCTCGTTTCCTTCCAGTTCGGAGAAAATGTGTTCCACCGCCTCCAGTTCACTGTAGGAAAGCGTGCCGATAGCGATCTGGACGGCCGCTTTTTTGCGGGCCTCTTCTTCCATCCGTTCCGCCTTGGCGCGGAGAATCTCCATGCCGACGACGGTGGCGGCGTATTCGGCGAGGATCAGGTCCTCATCGGTAAACTCTTCATTGTATTTGGCCAAGACGAGCGTACCAAGGCGCTGTCCGCCGCCGAGGATGGGGGTGACCGTCATGAGTTTGTGACCATGAGAACACGTTTCTCCATAGTTGAAAACACAGGCGCTCGATTCCTGGCTAAAATTGGCCTGTGTTTCATTGATGCGAAGCAGGTCCTGATTGTAGCTTTCAGGGAACCGTTCTGTGTGATGAACAATATCGGCCATGATGTCACAGGCAAAATGGGGCATGAAATTAAAGCCGAGTATCTTACCGCGACGGCCGATGATGTAGCAGTTGGCGTTGATCAGTTCGCTGGTGATCTTGGCCATTTCTTCAAAGTTGACAGGATGACCGGCAGACTTTTGAATCAACCGGTTGACCGTACGCGTTTTCTCTAACAGTGTGCGCATTTTCCCCCACTAGACCTCCCTTAATTGACGTGTATGACGCCGAATATTCGGAAATATTCTATCTAGATGTCTATTATAACGCTTTTCACAAAATATATCTACTTAAATCTTCTCGCTGCAGAATCCCTTCCAATCGCGATTCCACATAGCCTTTGTCGATGAGCACCTTTTTGTCCGGAAGGTCAGGGGCGTCAAAGGAGATATCCTCGACCACCTTCTCCAAAATGGTGTGCAACCGTCGAGCGCCGATGTTTTCCGTTTGGGCGTTGACCCGGTAGGCAATGGACGCGATGGCTTCGATCGCCTCTTGCTGGAAGACCAGTTCGATCGCCTCTGTCGACAAGAGGGCGATGTACTGTTTGAGGAGCGATCCCTCAGGCTCTGTCAGGATGCGCTGGAAGTCCTGCTGGCTGAGCGGTTCCAACTCCACTCGCAGGGGGAAGCGCCCCTGCAACTCCGGGATCAGGTCAGAGGGCTTGCTCACATGAAAGGCGCCAGCGGCGATAAACAAGACATGATCCGTCTTTACGGGACCATGTTTGGTCATTACGGTGGATCCTTCGACAATAGGCAGGATGTCTCGCTGTACACCTCCACGGGAGACGTCGGGTCCCTGTCCGCCTTCCCGGGAGGCGATCTTGTCGATCTCATCCAAGAAGACAATGCCCGACTGTTCGGCCCGCTCAATGGCCTCACGGGTGACAGCGTCCATGTCGATCAGCTTTTGCGCCTCCTGCACCGCCAGGATGCGGCGCGCTTCCCGGACAGTGACGCGCCGGGTCTTTCTGCCCCGGGGCAGGATCTGTCCAATCATATTTTGGATATTGGCGCCCATCTCATCGAGGCCGGAGCCGGCGAAGATGTCGCCGAGGGGCATGCTGTTATCGTCTACTTCGATCTCAAGCCAGTCGTCTTCCAATTCCATGCGCTTCAGCTTTTGGCGGACGATGGCCCGCTTTTCCCGCAACTCCGGGTCGTTCGAAGGCGGCGACGGCGGGTTTGATTGTGCCCCTCCAAACAGCATTTCGAAGGGATTGGCCATGTTTTTTGGGGTCTTTGGTTGTGGAACCAGGAGCTCGACGAGGCGTTCTTCTGCTTCCTGGTCGGCCCGCGTCTTGACCTCCTCCATCCGCTCCGCCTTGACCATACGGATCGCCGTCTCGACGAGGTCGCGCACGATGGACTCCACATCCCTGCCGACATAGCCGACTTCGGTAAATTTCGTTGCTTCAACCTTGATAAAAGGCGCCTGTACGAGACGCGCCAACCGGCGGGCGATCTCGGTCTTGCCTACCCCAGTCGGACCGATCATGAGGATGTTTTTGGGGGTTACCTCATCGCGCAGGATCTCCGGCAGCAATTGCCGGCGGTAACGGTTGCGCAACGCGATGGCGACGGCTTTCTTGGCAGCTTGCTGCCCCACGATATAGCGGTCCAATTCCTCCACGATATGTTTCGGTGTCAGATTGACGGCAGTCATTTCTCACACGTCCCTTCGATCTCTTCCAGGGTGATCCGGTCGTTGGTGTAGACGCAGATCTCCGACGCGACGACCAGCGCCTGCCGGGCGATCTCGCCCGGCGCCAGGTCAGAGTGGCGAACCAGGGCGCGCGCCGCTGCCAACGCGTAGGGTCCGCCGGACCCGATGGCGACGACGCCGTCATCGGGCTCGATCACCTCTCCGTTGCCGGAGATGACCAGCAAGTGGTTGGCGTCAGCGGCGATGATCATCGCCTCCAGGCGGCGCAGGAAACGGTCAGTGCGCCACTCCTTGGCCAGATCGACAGAGGCGCGCAACAGATTGCCTCGAAACTCTTGGATTTTGTTTTCCAATTTATCGAGCAACGTCAGCGCGTCGGCGACAGAGCCGGCGATGCCGGCGATCACCTTTCCCTGGTAGAGGCGACGGACCTTCTTGGCCGAGGCTTTCATAATCGTTCGATCGCCAAAGGTGATCTGCCCGTCGCCGGCGACAGCGACATGGTTTTCCCGTTTCACCGCCACGATCGTTGTTCCCATCATCTTCATCTGGCCCATCTCCTCTCATGCCCCGCGATTGATCCTATGCCCGCGGATGGGTTTTTTGGTATATCTCTTTCAGCCGTTCCGCTGAAACATGGGTATAGATCTGGGTCGTCGACAGTTTGGCGTGGCCGAGCATCTCCTGGACGGATCGGAGATCGGCGCCACCGTCGAGCAGGTGGGTGGCAAAGGTGTGCCGCAGCGTATGGGGGCTGACCCCTCGCTGCAAGGCCGCCCCGGCAGTGATGCGGGAGAGGATGTCCTGGGCGCCGCGCGCATGCAGCCGCCCTCCCCGGTGGTTTAAAAAGAGAGCCGGCGACACCTCTCGCTGCCGCCGCGCCAACTCGGGCCGCCCCTCCTGTAAGTAACGCCCGATCGCCTCTAGCGCCTCTTCCCCCACAGGCACGATCCGTTCTTTTCCGCCTTTGCCGAGGACGCGAACATAGCCGAGGCTTGCGTCCAGGGCGCCCAGATCGAGTCCACAGAGTTCCGCCACCCGCAAACCGGAGGCGTAAAAGAGTTCCACCATAGCTCGATTGCGCAGCGCCAGGGGGCCTTCGCTCGTTTTATCAGCCGCCGCGATCAGGCCTGACACCTCTGATTCGCTCAGTGTTTTGGGAAGGGGCCGACCGAGTTTGGGAGATTTCAGCCGTTTCATGGGATGGCTGGCGAGCTGCCCTTCGCGGATCAGATAGCGAAAAAAGCCGCGCCAGGCGGCCAGTTTGCGCGCCAGTGACGAACGTTCCATCCCGATGGCGTACAGACGGGTGAGACAGAGGCGCAATTGCTCGGCTCTAACCGCCGAGGGACTGGGCACAGGGGAAGCCGTCTGCTCCAGCAATTCGACCAGTTGCGCCAGATCACCGGCATAAGCCGCCCGGGTGTGCGGCGATGTATTGCGTTCGCCGGCCAGGTGGCGCAGGTAGCAATCGATCCAGCCATCCCACTGGCCGATCGCGCCATCGATTCCACCATTTTTGCTTTCTACGGTATCATCTACGGTGTTTTCGGCGACATCCCGCACCCTGATCCCATCGCCCATCTTCTCACCGCTTCCCTGATGGTTTTTTGCCATATCTCTCCCTCTGACGTCCCTCAGTCCACTTTAAAACCGATCGGCAAACCGGTCGATGTCGATTCGGCGCATTACTCCTTTAGTGCCGCCATATAGCTATCCAATGATTCCAAGGCCCGGCGGGCATGGGCCTGCTGTCGAGGCCGCTTGCCTTTCACTTTTTCTGTCAGCGGCGGGAAGAGGCCGTAGGTGACATTCATCGGCTGAAAATGCTTCGCTTCGGCAGTGGTGATGTAGGCCGGCAAGGCGCCGATGGCTGTCTCCGCCGGAAAAAGGAGGGGTGTCTGTCCCTGTGCGTGACGGGCGGCGTTTAACCCGGCCACCAGACCGGCGGCAGCCGATTCGACATAACCTTCCACGCCGGTGATCTGGCCGGCGAAAAATAGGCCCGGATCTTTGCGTAGTTGGTATGTGGGCAGCAGCAGTGTGGGGCTGTTGATGAAGGTGTTGCGGTGCATGACACCGTAGCGGACGAACTCCGCTTGTTCCAGACCGGGGATCATTTGGAAGACCCGCTTCTGCTCGGGCCACTTCAGGTGAGTTTGGAAACCGACCAGATTGAACATCGTCCCCTGGCGGTTTTCCTTGCGCAGTTGCACGACGGCAAAAGGCCGCTTGCCCGTGCGCGGATCGGTCAAACCGACCGGTTTGAGGGGACCGAAGAGGAGCGTTTGCTTGCCCCGTTTGGCCATCACTTCCACAGGCATACAGCCCTCGAAGTAGATCTCTTTTTCAAATTCCTTCAGCGGGTGGCCCTCAGCCGTTACCAGCGCCTCGTAAAAGCGATCATACTCGCTTTCGTCCATGGGACAGTTGAGGTAATCGGCATCGCCCTTGTCATAGCGGGATGCCCAAAAAGCCACCGACAGATCAACCGATTCCGCATCCACGATGGGCGCTGCGGCATCGTAAAAGTAAAAATAGTCCTCCCCGGTGAGCGCCTGAATCGCTTGGGAGAGCGCCGGTGAGGTCAAGGGACCGGACGCGATGATCAGCGGCCGGCTCTCTGGGATTTCACGGATCTCCTCGCGGCGCAGCGTGATCAGAGGATGACTGACCAGTTTTTCGGTGATATGGGCGGAAAAACCCTCCCGGTCGACGGCGAGGGCGCCCCCCGCCGGGACCGCATGGGCATCAGCCGCTTCCATGATCAGCGAACCGAGCCGGCGCATCTCTTCTTTTAAAAGACCGACGGCGTTCTCCAGGGCGGCCCCGCGCAGGGAGTTGGAACAGACCAGTTCGGCGAAGTCGCCTGTTTTGTGAGCCGGCGTCATCTCGGTGGGACGCATCTCGAAAAGTTGGACGGGCAGGCCCTGCTGGGCAATCTGCCAGGCGGCTTCCGAACCGGCCAGCCCGGCGCCGATGATCGTTACTGTCACTCTATCGTCACCTATTCTTCTGCAAGTTGCTCTGTCGATGGCTTGATCGTTTCTGCATCGTCAGGCGCGCCGGGCAACCAACCGGGAGAAGCCCCCTTCTCCCCGTCCGGAACCGCCTCCTCATAACCGCACCCCTCGGTGGTGCAGAGGCGGCGCGTACCCAGCTTTTTGGACTCCTTTTGCACCATCGGTTTGCCGCACTGCGGGCAGGGCACATTGGTGGGCCGTTCCCAAGAGACGTAATCGCATTCGGGATAATTGGCGCAACCAAAAAACTTCCGGCCTTTTTTTGTCCGCCTGATGACGATGTGGCCATCGCATTTGGGGCAAGGAACGCCGATCTCCTCCAGCAAGGGCTTGGTAAAACGGCACTCGGGGAAACGGGGGCAGGCCAAAAAGCGGCCAAAACGCCCCTGTTTGATCACCAAGTTGGCGCCGCAGACTTCGCAGAGCTGGTCAGTCACTTCATCGGCGATCTCGATCTCGCCGATTTTTTCTTCTGCGTCCTCCAGGGTTTCTCGAAAAGGTTCGTAAAAATCGCGCAGGATGCGCTTCCAATCGGCGGCGCCTTCCTCGATAGCGTCTAACTTGTCTTCCATATCTGCCGTAAATTCCACATCGATGATGTCAGGAAAATGCTCCTTCAGCAGATCGACGACCACCTCGCCGAGTTCGGTCAGGTAAAACTGCTTATCTTCACGAACGACATAACCGCGAGCGACAATTGTCTCAATGATCGGAGCATACGTGGAGGGACGGCCGATCCCCCGTTCCTCCAAAGCCCGGACAAGGGTCGCCTCGCTGTAGCGTGGCGGCGGCTGGGTGAAATGCTGTTTCGGATCGAGCTTCCGCAGTGCCAGTTTCTCCTCGGCAAACACCTCGGGGAGCAACCCTTCCTCATCCTTGCTGTCATCGTCACGACCTTCGATGTAGACCTTCATGAAGCCGGGAAACTTGAGCACCGACCCGGAGGCGCGAAAGCCGAAGGCCCCCGCCTTGATCTCGATCGTCGTCGTATCCATGACGGCAGAACTCATCTGGCTGGCGACAAAGCGCTCATAGATCAACTTGTACAGCTTAAACTGATCGTTTGTCACCACCGCTTTCAACGTCTCAGGCTCGCGCGCCACCGATGTGGGCCGGATCGCCTCGTGGGCGTTTTGAATCTTGCCCTTGTTTTCATAGACGCGCGGTTCTGCCGGCTGGTAGTCGGCGCCGAAACGGTTCTGAATGTGCTCACGGACCTCTTCGACGGCGCCGTCGGAAACCCGCACCGAGTCGGTGCGGATGTAGGTGACGAGACCAACGGTCCCCTCTTTTCCCAAATCCAAGCCTTCATAGAGTTGCTGAGCGATCATCATGGTCTTGCGAGCGGTAAAACCGAGTTTGCGATAGGCCTCCTGCTGCAAAGAACTGGTCGTAAAAGGCGGCGCCGGGTTGCGTCGCTTTTCTTTCCTTTTAACCTCACTGACGACAAAGTCCTGTCCGGACAGTTCCCCCAGGACTTGGTCCATCCTTTCGCCGTTGTTGATCTCCAGTTTGTTTTCGTCCTGACGAACAAGCCGCGCCTGCAGGTTCCCCTTGTCGCCTTTCAACTCAGCCGTCAAGGACCAGTACTCCTCAGGGACGAAATCATTGATCTCCTCTTCCCTGTCACCGATCAGCCGCACGGCCACCGACTGAACCCGTCCGGCGGAAAGGCCTTTGCGGATCTTGCGCCAGAGGAGCGGGCTGAGATTGTAACCGACGAGCCGGTCAAGGATGCGGCGAGCCTGCTGGGCCTCGACCCGGCTCGTGTCAATGGGACGCGGTTTTTTGACGGCATTTTGGATGGCCGATTTGGTGATCTCATTGAATTCGATGCGACAGGGCGTATGTTCATCGACGCCAAGAACTTGGGCCAGATGCCAGGCGATGGCTTCCCCTTCCCGATCAGGGTCAGGTCCCAGCAGGATCTGATCCGACTTTTTGGCGGCTGTCCGGAGTTCTTTCAACAGTTCCCCTTTGCCCCGGATGGTGATGTACTTCGGATTGAAGTCTCCCTCCACGTCAACGCCGAATTGGCTTTTGGGCAAATCGCGCACATGGCCCATGGAGGCCTTCACCTGGTAGCGGCGACCGAGAAACTTGCTGATGGTTTTCGCTTTGGCAGGCGATTCGACGATGACAAGCACTTTATTGGACAACCAGGTCACCTCTTATCTATCAAAAAACTGACTTATTTCATCTATTATAACCTAGCAGGCGACAAAACCGCCGCCCCGCTCCATTTGTACCCGTCCCTTCAGTTCCAGCAGGGTCAAGGCGGCAGCCACCTCTGATCCGGAAAGGCTCAGCCGGGCGGCCAGTTCATCGGCGCTTCTCGGTTCCCAGTCGACGATCTCCATTATTCTACGCTCCGCCTCTGACAGTCGATCCGTTGCAGGGCTGTTCTCTACCGATTGTCCCAGCAAAGGCAGGCACAACTGTCGCTGGTCCTCATCAAGGATGTCTTCTATGGTGACAATCAGCTTGGCGCCCTGCTGGATCAACCGGTTGGCGCCGACGCTTTGCGGCAGTGTGATCGGCCCCGGCACAGCGAAGACATCACGCCCCTGCTCTAAGGCCTGATCGGCGGTGATCAAGGCCCCTGACTTCTCCCCCGCCTCGACGACGATGACGCCCGTCGAAAGTCCGGAGATGATTCGATTGCGCGCCGGGAATGTGCCCGGTTCCGGTCTTGTCCCCGGCGGGTACTCGCTCACCAGGGCGCCTTGTTCCACAATCCAACCGGCCAGTTTGCCATGTTCTGGCGGATAGATGATATCGACGCCGCCGGCCAGCACGGCGATCGTCCTTCCCCCTGCCTCGAGGGCGCTTTGATGAGCGATCCCGTCAATGCCGCGAGCCATGCCGCTGACGATCGTCCGCTTCCGAAGCGTCAGTTCTCGGGCGACGGCAGCGCAAACCTTCGCGCCATAGGGGGACGGCTTACGGGTGCCGACGATAGCCAGGGCTTCTCCATCTTCCGGCAAGAGCCTCCCTCGTATGTACAACACCGGTGGCGGGTCAGGGATGTTGCGCAGCAACGCAGGGTAGTTTCCATCGGTAACCAGAAGGGCGGCGATATCGCCCTGCGCGAGACGCCGCAACAACGCCTTCGTTCGCTCCGTCCGTCTCCTCGCCTGCAGCGTCCGTTCCCAGCCCTGCCGGCTTAACCCGGCTATACCGTCCCAGCGCTCATCGGCGGCCATCCAGGCGGCGCGGGCCGTTCCAAAATGCCCCAGAAGTGCGTAAAACCGCCGCGGTCCAATGCCGGGCAATGCCGACAGGGCGATCCAGCTTTCCTGCTCCGTCAGAGCCGGGGGATGGGCCATAGGTCTCGTCCCCTCTCCATCGCCAGCGCCTTTGGTTCTTGACCGTCTGGATAATCGTACCATCGAACGATATCTACATTAACGGGTTATCCAATCCCTGTCAAGCAAAGCGCCGAAATTTGTGGTCATCATCACAACTTGTTGATTTCATGGCAGCGATGCATGACACGGGGCGAGGTCAGTGGCGCAAAGCAGGCACAGCCCTGCGTTTCTTCAGCAGATTTATCAAAAGGTTCATCGAGTTGGCAATGAAATCGCCTATTTATTCGACTGCGATGATAGAATTCCTTTTTATTCGACCAGCGCATTTTTCGAGAATACAAAGAAATAATCGCCAAAATTCGTCAACCGTGTGTTTTTTCAAGAGAAGTCAATCCAGGGTATATCGCTCGCACCATCGATCGATATTTACATATGAAAAGACCCCTCAACTACCGCGGTGGGTTTGAGGGGTCTTGATGGGTCGTTGCCGCCTATTCGTCCATTTCGTCGACGCTGTCGAGTTCCGCGTCAATTTGGTTCAAAACCACGAGAGATTCGCATAGCCGCTGGAGATCAAGCACATTCATCGTTACAAATTCACCCTTGGTTTCAGAAACGTCCATGGCCAATTTGGCGGCGGCCACAGCGACGTCTCGCAATGCCTGGCGCTGTTCCTGTTTTTTGATCAGTAATGCGTCGGTGTAAAGCGCTGCCACCTCACTGTCAGCGGATACCTGCTTTTTCAGTTCCCCTAATGAAAGGGCACTGCCAACATTTGTTTTTTCCATGCCCAACCACCCCACCATTCTTTCATGCGACATACTTTGACGAAAGTTCGGATAAGTCCTGCAAAAAATCTGAAACTGTCGCTTTTTCGACGGGATAGGCTCTGCTCGTATCCATGATCTGGCGCAAGGGTATCTGAGACTGTGGGCGCGTAGCAGGTTACAGTCGAAATCGCAACGCTTCCGCCAGGTGGTTCACTGCCGCCTCCGCGCGTCAATCACCCGATTCAAGACCGTTTCCGAATTCTCCTCTGCTGTCGACAGTCCCTTCGTTGAATCGAAGAGATCGCTGTAGGATGGACGGTTTACAGCCACCTGCAGATCCATGCGATCCCACAAGGGTCCGGAAATCCGGTTGCGATAGCGCTCCACTGATACAGGAGAGCAGATGCACTCCTTTTCAGGATTGCCGAGATGACCGCAGGGACAAGCGTGCAGAGAACATCTTGGGAGAAGTCTCTATTAATAAGGAATCGTTTGTGACAGCGACTCACCTACGAGGGACACAGCCGAAGGTTCCTAATACGCCAGGCGAGCGCCTGTTTCATGCTCGCTCAGCCAAAGGATTGACGATTCGTGAGCTAGCTGCGGCCTCGGGCGTGACAGAGGCCACCATCAGCTACATCGAAAACAACCATGGCCAGCCGACACTTCGGGTACTGAAAAAGCTGTCTGCTGTACTTGATGTTTCGCTCGACTACCTCGGATGCTATGACCTGCTCCCAGAAGAATCACTTGGTCAAAAAATTAAAAAATATAGGTTGATGAGTGGTCTGACTATCAATGAATTTGCAACGTTAATTGGAGTAAGCGACAAAAGCATTCGTAGCTGGGAGAAAGACAAGCGTGTTCCTTTTTTACACATCCAAAGACTGTTGCTTCATAAATGATGACGCTGCATCGTTCTGTAGTGTTACGATCACCCAAAAGACAGTACAGTTAAATAGTTTGGCCTCAATGATGCAGAATGCTCTGGTGCGGTTGTAAATTAATTTCCAAGATAGTAACGCCAATGCCGATCCATATTTAACGATGCCGCATCATACGATACGCTTGCAACAGTTTCCGCTGAACTCGAACTGATCAGCTTGACTGCTTCGATGATGCCGCATCTCTCAATGCGGTCGCAATGCACTCGCTGGGAACGTTTGGCCGGGCGTGATCTGCTTCAATGATGGCGCAACTCGCAATGCGGTTGCATCGTCGACAGTGCTGTCATCCGTCGAGAGGGCCTGCGAGCTTTAATGTTGCCGCATCTTTAATGCGGTTACAACTGTCCGGGTGCCATGGCTGGCCGTCGGTGTTGACTCTTCAATGATGCCGCATCTCAGTGCGGTAGCATCCCCCAAAGCACCATCATCTTGGAGATCGGCTTCATGCTGTAAATGCTAACCTAAAAGTGATCCACATTTGAGGCCAGTGATCCGATAAAAAGTGAGCCACCGGATTTCCAATTTTCCTGTATGCTAGAGAGTGCCAACACACTAGCGTGCAGGAGGAAAAAAGGATGATCACGATGGCTCAATACCATGATATCCGACGGATGTACTTTAGGGAAGGAAAATCGATCCGTCGAATCGCCAACGAACTCAAGATGTCGCGACGCACCATCGGTAAATATCTGAACGACGGCTTTGAGCCGTCCCAACGGCGCAGAAAACAAATACCGCGCCACCGTTCAGCGCCTGTCGTAGGTCCATTTGCGCCCATCATCAAAACCTGGCTGGCGGACGATCTGTCCCGTCCGCCGAAACAACGCCATACGGGCCGGCGCATCTATGAGCGCCTTGCCGAAGAGTACGGCTTCATCGGGGCAGAATCGACGGTGCGACGAGTCGTGGGGCAGCTTCGCCGGGAAGTCAAACCGGTGTACATCCCCTTGGAATTTCCGTTGGGGGACAATGCCCAGTGCGACTGGGGAGAGGTGCAAATCCTCCTCAACGGAACGCCCACAAAAGTCCGTCTGTTTGTGATGCGCCTGACCGCCAGCCGCGCCCTGTTCGTGCGGGCCTATCCTCATGAACGCCAGGAAGCCTTTTTCGACGGGCACTGCCGTGCTTTCCGATTCTTCGGCGGTGTGCCGCAGCGTGTCACCTACGACAATTTGAAGACAGCGGTGAAAAAGGTCTTGCGTGGCCGCAACCGGGAGGAACAAGAAGCTTTCCAGGCATTGCGGGCGCACTACGTCTTCCAGGCCGAGTTTTGCAATGTCGCTTCGGGAAACGAAAAAGGCCAAGTGGAGTGCATGGTGGGGTACAGCCAGCGGAATTTCTTCGTGCCCTTGCCGGAGGTAGACAGCCTCGACGAACTGAACACGAGGTTGGCGCAACAATGCCTGCGCTTCGCGGAAAAGACCCGGCTTCCCCACAGTGAAGAGCGCATCGCCTCGGCCTGGGCGCGAGGGAATACCCACCTGCTTCGTCTGCCGGAGCGTGACTTCGACGCCTGTCGCGTACTCCCGGTTCGAGCCGACCATTATTCTTTGGTTCATTTTGAAACCAACGCCTACTCGATCCCCTGCGCCTGGGCCGGCCGTGAACTGCTGCTGAAAGCGTATGTCGATGAAATCCGGATCATCGCGGGCGTCGAGGTGATCGCCGTACACCGCCGGTGCTATGAGCGCAAACAGCAGCGGCTCCACCTCGATCACTTCATCGACGCGTTGGCTAAAAAGCCACGGGCGCTCCGCGATGCGGCCGCCTTTCAAAACGACAGCGCGCCGCCGATCTACCGCCGCTTTTACTTGGAGATGCGCCGTCGCGATGGGGCGGAAGGCGACCGCGCCTTTATCCGCATCCTGCAACTGCACCGGCAACACGGCGCCGCCGTTCTCGTGCCGGCGTTGACGGAAGCCGAAGCGCAGGGTCTGTACCACTATGATGTTGTCGCCGAATTCGTTCGTCGTCAGCTCCATCCTGCGCCAATTCTCCCCATGGCGGTGGGAGAACTGCCCGAAAGGCTGGCGGATTATGCCGTGGCTCAGCCCGACATCGGACGATTTAACCGACTCCTTGGGAAAGGGGCGGCGCTGCATTGACGACGACACTGCGATTGCAAAGCTGCCTTAAGCGACTAAAGCTTCCTACTGTCGCGCGCCACGCTGAGGCGTTGGCGCGGGAAGCGGAAGAAAGCCGCCAGGGGTATCTGGAGTATCTTTGCTTGCTGCTGGAGACCGAGGTGTGTCAGCGAGAGGAAAACCAGCAAAAGGCGCGTATCCAGCAAGCTCGTTTTCCCCTGATCAAGACCCTGGACACCTTTGATTTTTCGGCGATGCCTTCCCTGTCCAAGCCCAAAATCCTCACATTGGCGCAAGGCGAGTTTATCGACAAAAAAGAGAACGTGATCCTGATCGGCAACAGCGGAACCGGCAAGACCCACTTGGCCACAGCCATTGCCCACGCCGCCTGCCGGCAACGAAAACGAGTCCGCTTCGTCCATGCGGCGACGCTCGTGGACGAACTCCTCGCCGCGCAAGCGGAACACCGCTTGACCAAAGTGGAAAAGCAGTGGCGTCAGCATGACCTGATCGTCATCGACGAGTTGGGATACATTCCCTTCAGCAAGACAGGGGCGGAACTGCTCTTTCAGTTCTGTTCCGCCTTCTACGAGCGAGCCAGTCTCCTGGTGACCAGCAACCTGGAGTTTGCCGAATGGACCCAGATCTTTGGCAATGACAAGTTAACCGCGGCCTTTCTGGATCGCCTGACCCACCACGCCCACATCCTGCTCATGAACGGCGAGTCGTACCGTTTCCGGCAGAGTATGAAGCGACTCGAAAGCCTACCCAATGCATAAGTGAAGAGACGGTTCCGACCCTGCGGCCCTACCGGGCCTCCGGGTCGGCCTTGCTCCAAAGCAACGCCAAAAGCATCCTCTGACAGGGCCGACACCCATGGGATGTCAGAGTTTACATATAGACACACAAGGAAACGTAGGCCACAATATTTCCATAAATAAACATTAATGTAAACCAAGAAAGGCATAGTGGATCACTTTTTTCGTGATCACTGTGGACCACTTTTACGTTGACAAAATCATCATGCCTCAATTATGCCGCTCATTCGATGCGGCTGCAACTCGGAAAACCCACCTGACCGACGCCCTGGCCATGCCTCAATAATGCCGCATCTCTCGATGCGGTTGGAACACATTTACTTGCCGCAGTCCGCGCCCGTCAAAAAAGCTTCAATAATACCGCATCTCTCGATGCGGTTGCAACTATGTAGACGTTAACTCCATGTACCCCCATGTCATGCTTCAATGATGCCGCATCTCACGATGTGGTTGCATTCATGCAGACCATCATGCAGTATCGTCCACTCAAAGCTTCAATTATGCCGCATTTTTCGATGCGGTTGCATCGCTAGGGTGCAGAGATATTCGCCCAGCAGGTCACGCTTGAATGATGCCGCATCTCTCGGTGCGGTTGCAACGTTCTTCACTCCCCATGTACAGGCGCTCCTGCATCAAGCTTCAATGATACCGCATCTCTTGATGCGGTTGCAACGCGCTCCAGGTCCACGCGACATCCTGTGGCCGTCTCGCTTCAATGATGCCGCATCTCTTGATGCGGTTGCAACCCGCGTTCTGCCGGGCATACACCTGGTGAACCTTGCTTCAATGATGCCGCATCTCTCGATGCGGTTGCATTGTCATCGCTGGCACCGACAAAGAGCCCGACACCCAACTGCTTCAATGGTGCCGCATCTTTCGATGCGGTTGCATCCTTCTGGCGTTTGATAGTGCATCTTTCTCCACAAAGCTTCAATGATGCCGCATCTTTCGATGCGGTTGCATCAGCGGCGGAAGGAGAAGGTTGTCGCGGAGGCGGTGCTTCAATGATGCCGCATCTTTCGATGCGGTTGCATCAAAGAAGGAAAGTCAATGCTTAGTTGTCATTGATGCTTCAATGATGCCGCATCTTTCGATGCGGTTGCATCCCAAAATGACAGGAAAATATACCGTCGCTACCCGGCTTCAATGATGCCGCATCTTTCGATGCGGTTGCATCATTCACGCTGAAAGTCCTTTTCCAGCTCACCCAGGCTTCAATGATGCCGCATCTTTCGATGCGGTTGCATCACGCAAGAGACTGGTTCGACTGCTGGATCGATGAGGCTTCAATGATGCCGCATCTTTCGATGCGGTTGCATCGGATTTATGACGAAACAATCCGCTACAACGCCGTGCTTCAATGATGCCGCATCTTTCGATGCGGTTGCATCGCTATGGCTGATAAACCCTTATGATTCAAGGAATTCAGCCCCCATTTGCGCGAACCCCACAGAATTCCTTCATTTAAGAGTACTGGTTCATAGTTCCCAAGTTCCGAAACCCTAGTATTTACTGCCTTTTTCATCTTTCGCGAACCTCCTAGGGTTTTTATGATCACTTTTGGTTCGCTTCTTACATTGAACAAGCAGGAGTAAAGTTCGTGTACTTAAATAGGCCAACAGAAATCCGCTGACTACGAAAGACTTCCACAACTCCTATCTCCTGAAGGTTTTCTAGTAAAGGCTCTTCATTTTGGAGATGCTTCATAGCCAGTAGTGTTCTGCATACGGGGATGTTGATAGGCACCTCCCAAACTGGCCAGGTAAACCAAATCTCATTTTTTCGGCGCGAGAAACCTGTAGTGAGACAATAGCGCATTCCCGGTATTACTGGAAATAACGGTAATGCTTCGATGGCTAATCGATTCGCGCCTATCTCAGTTCGTATGTCTTCAGTGGAGGGGTCTGACCAACGCAATGCGTATCTCCGGTCATCGATTGGATCCCATCGTAGCGAGATATTTTTTCCTGTATCATCGTACATCCACTGTTCAAAAATAGCCTTATTTAATTGGTCCGTAGTTGCAACTTTAATCAGGTTTTCGATAGTCCGAATAAAATACTGATGTCCGGTGCCGTTCAAAAAGCACAGCTGCGTTTGGATGAGTTCCCGCCCCTTTGCCTCTGATCCAAATGCAACGGCGAAGGGTAACTTATCAGTGTCTTGAAAATGCAGCCCTTCATGTGCGTAACAACGAAAATCATCAGGAGTTATTTTCAATGAATCCCCGAGCTTTTCCGATAAAACAAACTGCGTCTCTAGAAGCTTATCATGCAGATAAACCATTAGTTCTTCCCGAGAAGAATAGTCTATCCCAGAATAAACCGGGCGCCACGCACAGTTTACAACTTCCCAGTGCATCTTTACGTTTTTTTCGGGGTACATCCGGTGAAGGGTACGAAAAAGCCCTAAGGAGGCTAAAAAAGCAAGTGGGTTCGAACCCTCAAGGCCCCTTGCTATCAATTGTTGAGATTTGCCGCTCATTCGACTCCCCTTCCCCCTTCCCCACGCCCTGTGCGAATCTTTTCCTCTTCTTCGCTCTCTCGATGGTCCGCCAGGCGAAATATGGCTTCTAGATATGCAATTCCCCACCATCCGTAGCGTTGAATCATGCGCCAGAATCGCTCTGGAAGGCCGCTATCCAACCGATGTGCATGAATCCATTCGCCTCGTTCTTCAGAAGACAGCGAGGCTTTCAATTGTTCGATTTCAAATTTGATAGCTGGATGCAATTCATCATGGACAAAGGGCGCCATTGGCCTGCAAAAACCGTGATGGGTACAAACGAGATGCTTCACCAGTTCTGGATCGGAATTATGCTCTGGTTGTTTTTCCACGTGTTCAATCAGCTGGCAAGATAGAACTTCGTGGCGAAATCCTCCCGGAAGACCGCTTCTAAGAAAAGCGTTTCTTCTCTCCCGAAAGGTCTTTGGAACATGGTCTGACTTGGCCAGAACAGCGCCCACTAATGCCAAGCGGTTTCCGCCGCACAATAATGATTGAAAGCGCAGATCCGCTTTACCGGCATCGTGCCAATAACCCGCCATCTCTAACGTTTGGACGATCTCTTCCCCAAGCTGGCAAGTTTCTGCTGCCTTTCTCGCCTTTCGCGCCACGCCAACAGAATGCTCTGTCAACGAAACTGGTACGGTAGCAGAAGCCATATCGTCATTCGACGAGAATGTCTCCCTGCTTGCCCGGACACTATCTTTACGCTTTGAGACAATCACAATCCCCTTGTCGGGGTGACGAAACACCTGAAACTTCCACTTCAACAATCCCTTGATGCTATCTGCGAGATGACGAAATCCAACCGACTCCTTGAATTGCATGTTCATCTCAATGGTTTGCATAATCCCTTGTAAGAGTTCCGCCACTAAATCGGCATCGGGTAAAGCTTCTTCTGTCCAAGCTGTGAATAGTGCTTCCCTTTCCGGGCATTCGGGCCACAAACCAATCATCGCAGGGTGCAGGCGGAGGACAGAAGATCCGCGTGCCTTCTTGTGGGCGAAATCCCCCACATCGACTAAAGCATGTAGGCACTCTCCAACAGGCCTGCTTTCTTTATCCCTTTCCGTTTGGCTCACAAGCAAAGCATCTTCAGGTATGTAGCCAAGCTCGCTCCATCCTTCCAGGCCTGGAACCACAAGGACATCACCGGGACGAATCCGATCTGGGTTCTGAATGAACTCACTCTCTTCTGGTCCCATCCACCGAAGCACCGGGAGCATCTTCTGTCTCCTCGGCATCATTCGGCTATCCTTGTTGTCTTCCCCTCCGACACCTTCAATGTCACAATCGGAGCCAACAAGTTTCTGCCGGGTCAGCCATTTACGGAAGCGGTGCAAGGGAACCGACATAAACTCCGCTACAGCCGGGGGGCAAAGAGAAAGTATGTCCATCCATTTCCCGATATCTTCATTCCCCAGATCTAACCGCCAGCAAACTTGTACGTCTGTCGTCCTTTTCCCGATGCCGTGCAGGAAATAACTGATCTCCATCTCCGGGTGTGGGCAAGGATTCGTCTGAACAAGATGATCCATGTGGGCCGGTAGAAGAACCGCCGCGTGGGCCGTGGGCATCCGTAAGTTTTCAACGTCTTTAGGAGGTGTAGACCAAATTTTTTCCTGTATCGCCTGTACACTAAAATCGATAATCCCATTATCCGCATTCGCCCAGAGCCACAGCCACGTGTTTTCTGCGGCAACTCCATAGACGGGATCCAAGAATACAGAATCCTCATCTTTCTGGTTGGTTTTGAGTATGGCGCCAAAAGCTGTTGGCCAATGACCTAACCGATTCAGTCGGCCAAATCGTTGGATCAACGCATCAATGCTGGCATTCTCGCTAACCAGTGCATCAAAGTCCAAGTCAGCGCCTATTTCGAGGCACTGGGTGGTTACGACGATAATTGCCCGAGCCAATTTGCGTTTTTCCGATCGGTCTGAGCGGAGCCGATCCAACCAAGGCTGTACGAAAACCTCTCGATCAAAGGGGCGCATACGACCAGTAAGCAGCACCAGTTCATAATCAATGAGTATGCTCTTCCGGCGGCCCTTTTCTTTTCCTTCATCCCGCTTTTTTTCGAGCCACTTGTAAACATCAAAGGCCGTCTGTACCTGATTGACAAAAACCGCAACCGCCGGATGCCTTCCTTGGTCGGCCTCACATCTGGCAACCAACTGCAGCGCAAACTCCCCAAAGGCTTTGGTTCTATCCTTCGGAGAAACCGTTTTCCCATCGCTCAGTTCAATAAGCTTCCTATTCGCTATCCTTTTCTGAATGACGGGGTGGTTTTTGTCCTCCAATGTAAGCTTAAATACTTCTTCTTCACTGATCTCTTGACGGGGTGTCGCAGTCAAAGACACAACGTCGAACCGATTTTGAAGGGGCTGTTCCGCCCACTCGCGATAAAGCCTGATTTTGTCCAACGTTTCTAAAAACGGTTGGGCGCAATGTGCTTCGTCGAGTAAGACAAGACTGTCATTCGCCGCCAACCCCGCGTGAATGGGCCATACCCTCGGCGAATTCCCGTAACTCCGGAATAATAACCGGGAACCATACTGATCTACAGTGGTGCAGATGATCGTCACCTGCGCCGGATTCCTGGCCCATCCATCATCACGATAAATGCCGCCCCGCAGTTCAAAGCAGGCGATCGGCGCCATTGACGTCTCAATTGCCTCTGCCCCTGCTAAAGCGCGAAGTCGTTCAGCCGTCTCTTTGAGAATACCGTCATGGGCATTCTCAAGCATTGTGGCCAGCTTTTTAGCCCGTTCGAAAGCTTCGTCGACGATGATTCGTCGGTCGACTACATAAAAGATTCGCCGGGGAAGTGTCAAATTTCCCTTGGACCAAAGATGGGCTAAAGAAAAAACAGCGATGTCAATACAAGCGGTCTTCCCCAAGCCTGTAGGTATTGCAATGGATTCCGGCCAACGGTCATGTTCAGCGATGTGTTCAAATAATCGGCGTTGCCATGGAAAGGGCAGATACCCATGCAGCGCCTCAAAGTAAGCATCAAACTCGACCAGGTCGAGGGTCATCGTCACCCTCCTCCCTTTTCATCCCAAACCAAGGTCGGCAAAGGCCGTACCCGCGATGGAGTCCCGCTCCTAGCAAAAGAGGACCTCGAACCGGGCAGGGAAACTTCAATATGGCATGCGTGTGCGGAAGCTGTTCGCCGGGACGTCGCTCCAGCAAGGGATATTGCTTAATATGAGGAACACCAGCGAATACCGATGTCTTCATCAATTGAATTGTAACTGGTTCGGGAATCCCAACAAACCGGCATGCTTGCCGGATTAATTCTTCACATTTCCTGTTCAACATTTTTTGTCGGATGGTCGTTCGCCGTGGCTCTTCCTCTGATGCAAGCAACGCCTTTTCCTCAGCCGTGAGCTTGAGATGCCGATGTAATGTGATTGGCGTGACAGTTGCCCATGTATCGGTTTTTTGTTTAGTTCCAGAGCCCGTCCACAGCCAAGGTTGTAGGGCCGTCGGTCGACTCTCCAAGTTATCTAAGACCAGATTCCATTCACCTAACCGGCCCATGACCAGTTGTATTTTCCGCGGATACCAAGTGGCATCGTAGAAAACGGAGGATAACACCTGTCTAACCTCTTCCGGATCAACCGATTTAGGTAACGCAATACCCAGCCCTATCAGATGGCCATCGGAATACTGAAAACCCACATGCGGTAGGGGAAAAAAAGCCGCGTGGATGTGTCGACTGGGTGAGCCATCCGGTCCATGACCGGACAACCATTCCGGGATTGGCTGAGTTGCCAGTTTTAGGACGGTATCACGCAGAAATCGGCAGACGGTTAAAGCTGATTCAATTCCAATCAATGGACCAGATATCTTCCGCAATATGATGATGTTCTCATCGAACGCAGTCGATGCTATGTATTCTGTCTCCTTTTCCTCAACCGCTTGCCGATAGCTACACCACAAGTTTGCCGACGGGCGGATTGGTCCCGAGTCATACAAGTGAATTAGTCGGCCAAGTCGACCCTCTCCAAAGACCCGCAAGCGAACGTCTCCACGTTGTTTCGTCGGGACTAGAGAAGGTTTTGGTGGTGCTTTTTCTACCCATACTTGGACTAAAGATGTGGAGTGACCCAGATAGGCAACCTTGGCGCAAAGTTGAGCAAGTCCAGCCTCAATTTCTTCAGTTGGCTGTGCATCTGCCCAGATGAAATAAACAAACGGGCTCTCCGGAATCACGACAGGGAATGTGCGCCCCCGTTTTTCTCGCAATTCGGGAAGCAATTTCAATCGCTCTGGCTTCTTGGGGGTGTCGTTTACGGGAACATATTTTGTTACGGCTCTGACACCAGTAAAATTACGAATCGAACTACCTGGAACAGCCATCTGACGCTCTACGGCGCCGGATGCATGGATTGCGGGATAAGTCAGTGACTCCAACCATAAAAGTGAATCCCGTTCAATTGATTCTTCACCAGTTTCAAAATGGGCTGAAACGAGGGCCATAAACAGACGGTCAGGATGAGGTGGCCATTCTGCTCTGTCCCAGTTGGATGGGTTCGTTGCAGCCGCCCAACCGTTAAGATAGTGAATACCGATGGCAAACATTAGGCTTCACCGCTGCTTCTCTTTGTCTTTGCAGTTTTCTTGCCATCGTTTTTGTGTGTACTAACCACATTCTGACTGCGTTTAACAAGCTCCATCAATTCATCAGAAGGATTGAATACGATTTCTTCTTCCTTCCAACGAATTCCAACATCCTTGGCTTTTGCTATCGCGTCATGAAGCAGTTGCAATGCCTCCGAACGAGTGAGCGTATATCGCTTGGGTTCTTCCATAGGCTTGTCCAAGAGTTCCCACTCAAACGTTGTTGTGGAAACCAAAAGGCAGCGTGACCGCAAATCGGCGCCCCGCTCTCGGATCCCTGTAGCCGCAAACAGCGCCAATGCCGCCAATACAGTTCGTGCTGCTACGTCCACTTCTGGCCGGGAACGCAGTTCCCCATCCAAAGGAAAGCGCAAGCGCCGCAGTGCTGGCAATGATATTACTGTTGTCTGCTCAGCTTTGCGAATGGAGACGCCTCCCGGCTCCCCCTTCTCAATTACCGAAATGGAGGGAGGAATGTTGCCATGGTTAATCATCGCCGGGGTTCCCTTTTCGGCTTTATCAGAACCTTCTTTTTCCCAAAGTACCGGCTTATCTTTCTCCTTTACGGCCTTCGTCTCGTCTAACGTCCATCCGCCGTCTACAGCTTTGAAAATGGGTCCGCTGCTTTTGGTTATCCCCGCGGGATCGAGACGGCTGCCGGTCTTTACCCCCGGAACAGCATCAATGCCGATTATCTCAGATACGATCGCTCTGGCAAATTTAACTCCGAGCGTATTCTTTTCCAGTTCCGTTGAATGCCACATGCCAAAAAGCAAAGCCGTCGGACAATAACGGAAAATCTGAGTAGCATGGCTGGGATCGGATGACCGAAGGGCTTTTCCTATCTCGGTCTCCTTGAACGGTTTACCATTTATTTCACTATCTCGAAGAAGTGCGTCCGCTAAACGGTGTGGCGCATGGAGGCTAGAGACCGTAAATCTCTTATGTAATTCCTCATCGTCAAAGGCAACCGTAATCACTGGAACGTTTAAATCGCCGCTTTCCCAGGCATCGTATATCTCCAACTCCATCCGATTCGCTTGAGATTGGACGGAGTCCAAAAGAACACATTTAACCCTAACACCATCAAGAATACGCTCTTCCCAAGCATAGGCACCGCCTTCATAAGTCGGCGGGAAGACTTTGTCACCTTGGCCGCCTGCCGGCTGATATCCTGTTATCGACCGAAGCGCAACAGCGCTTCCTTGCAACGCCTTTTCAATGGTTTCAAGGGTCAGCGATGTTACGTGTGTTTCGTTGCTCATAGTTACCCTCCTAAATAGATTTCAATTTAGTGAGTATCAACTATTTTGCTACGCTCATGATTGCAAGGGGATTTTTTCAGTCAGAGCATTTTGCTTCCATTTTCAATCATAACTCATACTTGAAAAAACTCCAAGTAAACATTTTTTACCTCTCGTTTTCACAATGGAACTTTGGATATTCAGTCTACCATTGTATTCATGCGCCTATACCAAAACAGGAATATCTACAGTTTCTTCCTGGTGTACATGCAATAGATCATCTTTTACCAGGAGATTTCCCCCCTGGCGTCTACCCAACCCGGTGGCTCAATCACCTGGTTTGTCCTTTTCCAGGACCTAGTCGCGTGCATACACCTGAAAGCGATAATTTGTATAATACCTTTTTAGTAAAATAAAGGAAGATAGTTTGTTTGTGTCGAAAACGATTCATAACCGCTGATTGAACAGAACAAAATGTTTGGAGGTTTTGCCTTGCTAGCCCGCGTCCAAAGCGTTGTCTTGGAAGGACTGAGTGCGCAAACGATCGAAGTTGAGGTCGATGTCGCCAACGGACTGCCGGCCTTCGACCTTGTGGGATTGCCTGCTACGGCGGTGCGGGAAGCACGGGAGCGAGTTCGTTCGGCTTTGCGCAATAGCGGTTATGAATTTCCCTTGCGACGGATCACTGTGAACTTGGCGCCTGCAGATGTGCGCAAGGACGGGTCTGGACTGGATGTGCCTATTGCTGTCGGTATCCTCGCGGCAACGGGTCAAATCGATGCCGGCTGTCTCCACGATTGGTTTCTTGTAGGAGAACTGGCGCTCGACGGCGCGATTCGTCCAGTAAGCGGCGTATTGGCCATGGCTCGCGGATTGGCTCGAAAACCCCATAAAAAATCGGATGCAACATCGGCAAATCAGCTCAACTCTTCTGTGAAACTATTTGTACCAGAGGCTAACCTTGCTGAGGCATCCCGTGTTACCGGCATTCAGGCGTACGGTTCCATTCATTTAAAAATGGTCGTTGAATCCTTGAACAGTCCGATTCAAAACGGTTCAACGAGAGACATAAAAGAGTTGATTACAGCACAGACCAAGAGAGATTTGTCCTCATTCATCCCCAATTTAAACTCCGTTCGCGGACAGCCTGTCGCCAAACGAGCCGTAGAGATCGCCGCCGCCGGCGGACACAATTTGGTCCTCATCGGAGCGCCGGGAACGGGGAAAACGATGTTGGCCCGCTGTCTGCCCGGTATCCTGCCGCCAATGACCGATGAAGAGGCCATGGAAACGACGATGATCTATTCTGTCGCCGGCGCGCTGCCCGAGGGAGTCGGCTGGATGGACAATCGACCCTTTCGGACGCCCCACCATTATACGACACTGGCCGCCCTGGTTGGCGGGGGACGACCGCCCCGGCCTGGCGAGATCAGTTTGGCCCACAACGGCGTTCTGTTTATGGACGAGTGGCCGGAGTTTTCCCGGGAAGCGCTGGAGGCGCTGCGCCAGCCATTGGAAGACGGGCAGGTGACCATTGCTCGCCAGGGCGGCGCCGTCACTTTCCCCGCTCGACTGATGCTTGTGGCCGCCATGAATCCCTGTCCCTGCGGTCATCTCGGCAATCCTGAAAAGGAGTGCATCTGCTCTCCTATATCAGTGGAGCGCTATCGCAACCGGATTTCCGGACCCTTGTGGGATCGCATGGATCTGCAGGTGGCTGTAAACCGTCCATCCTACAGCGATCTCTTCGATTCAACGAAGGAACCGTCGACAGCAGAGGAGAATTCGGAAACGGTCTTGAATCGGGTGATTGACGCGCGGAGGCGGCAGTGGCAGCGCAATCGGCTGTTGTCGCCGAATCAACGGACAGTCTGTAACGCTCATTTGGATGCGGGGGTTTTGAAACAAGTTACAGAACTCGACGGTGAAAGCGAGGCGCTGCTGACACAGGCATACCGGCGCCTCGGATTGAGCGGTCGAGGGTTGCACCGTATCCTCAAAGTTGCCCGGACGATCGCTGACCTCGAAGCTTCAGAAAGGATTGAAAAGAATCACCTGGCAGAAGCGTTGCGATTTCGATTGTAACGTCAGCGCCCCCCACTCTCTCGTTAATTTAAATACCACATAAAACAAAAAAAGCAGGCTCACTCAGCCTGCCAAAACAAGAAACCGCAAATACCTTACGGGGTAAACATCCCCCGAATATGATGCAACGAATAGCCCCCTTTATCGTCACGCAAAATACTGATCAGATCGAATCGCGGGTTCGCCGGAGGTCCCTCATAGGCGCCCAAAAAGTGACCCGCCGTCGCCATCAGTCGCCGGCGCTTGCGGTAGTCGATCGTCTCTTCTCCCCTCCCAAATCGTTCTGACGAACGGGTCCGAACCTCGACAAAGACAATCCAGTTCGACTCTCGGAGGATAAGGTCGATTTCACCGCGGGGCGTCCTGTAATTCCGGCAGATAAGGGACCACCCCAGTTTCAAGAGGTGTTGCAATGCCCAGTCTTCTCCCCACCGCCCCAGACGAATCCGGTCCATTTCAATCATCCCACCTACGCGTGTCCTGTATTACCCTGCGACAGTCGCATTGGGACTGGTCACAGCATCAAGTCTTCGAGACTGGGGCAGGTAAACAGTGAACGTCGTCCGCTTTTCATTGCTATCCACATCGATCTTCCCATTATATCGATCCACGATAGACTTGATTAACGACAAGCCGATGCCGGAACCTAGCTCTCCTTTCGTTGAAAACCCATACTCAAACATTTGGCTGATATTTTCCGGCGGAATGGGAGGACCGCTGTTGGCGACACGGAGCATGATTTCTTCACCGATCCGGTCAAATTCGATCTCAATGTGTCGCTCCTGCTCTTCCAACCGCTGGACGGCCTCCAAGGCGTTCTGTAGAAGATTCCCCAAAAAAGATACCGCTTCCGCGACAGTGAGCGGCAGCAGGCGCAGATCATCTCGGATGATCGTTGAAAACTTCGTACCCTCTCCCATGGCAGAACTCATCTTGCTTATAATGATCGCGCCAACCTCTGGCCGGGCGATTTTTTCAAGTTTAATCCCTTGGCGGTAACGGACGTCATACTCCTTGATATACTCCAGGGCTTTTTCCGGGCGATTGATCTGGATAAAGCCAAAGATCACCTGCAGATGATTCAGAAACTCATGCTGGTTCGAGCGGTACTGTTTGACAAGCATCCGCGAACTTTCCAAATCTTTTTTCAGTTCCAGGCTTTCGCGAGCAATGGAGGAAATAGATTGAATATTTTTAATGAAAAACAAGACAGCCGATAACAACAAAAGACTTAATAAACTGTAAAACTGTTCAAAATTAACGGTATGCAATTTAAGGAGCTTGAAATAATCTTTCCAATCAGTCGTACAGATATAAAAATACACCTGAACAATAGCCATAGAAGCAAACAATACGGTCACTATTAACAGGCTTTTTTCCATCATCTGATCGAAATCCGGAAATCCCTGCCTTGCTTTCCCATCGATGTATTGTTCAGTCCACTTTTTGACGCGATGAATGATCACGGTTATGCCAGCCATTGTTAGTAACAGAAGCCAACCGTAGGCTACATGGTACAAGGGATCTTGAAAAAATCGAATCAAATCAAATCCGAATAATAATAAAGCTGACGATACGATGATTTCAGAAATTACTAAAAACGTATAGCCTAGCAACACCAAGGATATAGCCGAGATAAGGGATATTCGCATCACGAGCCAGCCCGCTATAATGGTGATCAGGAGAGCAGCGAGCAAATGAAACACAAAATAATCTCGAACCAGGAAGCAACGCTCCACCCAAATCAGACATCCCGCAATAAAAGAAAACTGAAACAACCGAGGCCAGGGCGCTGTCATACCCAGCAGTGTCATGCCTAAGTAAAGGATAAAACCCGGTTCGAAAATCATGTAAAAAACAAGCACCCTGACATCCCCCATGGTGCAACCCTCCTATTTTATCGACGTCGTTGTCACCTTCTCGACAACGTCATCAATGGCATGAGAGAAGGAGTACCCGTGAGGGGTCATCGAAAAGGATTGCCATAGCATGCCGAGCGCGCCTGCAAGTACGATACCGGTAAAGCCAAGAGCCAAAAATCCACTAAAGGCTAACGCCAATAGGGTGACGATGATATATGAGAGTCGTCGAAAATGCGCCCGTTCCTCCCCAACGATCGGTTTGTTCGGCGTATCCGCCGGCGCATACCGATAGACAGACCAGAAAGCGAGCAGGAGGATAGGAAAAAAGACTGCCGTCACCATTTCCACCGGGATCGGCATCCGGGCGACGATGACGATTGCCGCCATGACAAACATCGTCATGGCCGAACAAACCTCAGCCCTGTGGTGATGGGCGCCGCCGGCGAAGGCCCGGAATAGGCTGATGCCGGCAGTGGCAGCAATGATGAGGGATATGCAATCAAATAACCATCCAAGGGCTAACAGCAAGGCGAAGTTAATGGCCGTGCTCACCCAAAACCGGAGCGCATATAAGTACACTTCCCACTGTCCTTCGGCATCCCCATTCATTTCAGCGATTCGAAGCGCCCAGCGGCGGTAGATGGCGTCCATACGAGTACCCCACCGTTTCAATCGAGATTAGCGTATTATCACGTCTCATCTTGTCATCCTGTCCTGTTTTATCTTCGGAAAACAGGACAACGAGAGGGCGAATGGCCGAAATGAACAATATAAAAAAGCCCCCGAGATCCCCTCGTTGATTCAAAAACTTATTTTTTCAGGGCAGCAGGAACTTCCGGTTGGTATCCGGAATAGGCGCATGCAGACGCGATACCGAGGTTAGCCAGCAATGTCAGCAAAGCAGCAACGGCACTGATCAGACCTGCCTTTTTCACATGTATCACCTCCCATCTTTTTAATTGGTCTGAGGTTTGTTGGGATCTCGGGAGCTTTTTTGCTTGATTCGCTTCTCATCAGCGAATGTCCAGATAAACAACTCTTTTGTTTAATTTAATATTGGTTGAACTTAGGCAAGTTTCAATCCACTACCATATTTCTTCATGCAATTACAAAATCCTCCTCTCCCCTTTACTTTTTTGGCAAGTTAAAACAGTAACTTACATCAAATGTGTTTTTTCGCAAACGGAATCATGGAAAAGAAAAAGAGGGTGCACCATCCTTTCCGGATATTGCACCCTCTTATCGAATTCCCATAAGCCCAAACCTTTTTTACGACTCAGAAAAGCGACTTGGCGGCCACGGTGGCCACTTCCGCCAAAGGTCCCGGATAAATGCCCAGGATAACGGTGACAACCAGCGAGAAGATCACCGTCACCTTCATCGAACCAGAGACCGGAATTGGCCGATCGTCTTTCGGCTCATCGCGCCAGATGTAGAGCGCCACGTTCAAGTAGTAATACACCGAGATCATGGACATGACGAAGCCGAGGAAAGCCGGCCAGAGCACACCCTTGTCCATGATGGCGGCGAAGAGGTACAACTTGCCGACAAAGCCGGCGAGGGGCGGGATGCCTGCCAGGGAGAGCAGGCTGATCGTCATCACCGACGCCAGGAGGGGCTGTCGTTGCGATAGACCGGCGTAATCGGGAATCTCATCGGATCCGATAGCCCGGCCGACCACTGTGGCGACTGCAAAAGCGCCCATGTTGGCGACCACATAGAGCATGGCGTAAAAAAGAATGCCTTTCACGCCAGGAGCGTCTGTCGACATCAGACCGACCAGAAGGTAACCGGCCTGGGCGACCGATGAATAGGCCAGCATGCGCTTGATGTTGGTCTGGGGGATAGCGACGACGTTGCCGATGACCATGGTGATGGCCGCCAGAACGGAGATGATGGTCAGCCAATCAGCGCCGCCTTTCAGCGGAAGGCCATCAATGAACACACGCACCAGCGCAGCAAAACCAGCAGCCTTGGAGGCCACCGCCAGGAAGCCTGTGACCGGTGTCGGGGCGCCTTCGTAGATATCGGGCGACCACATGTGGAAAGGAACGGCCGAGATTTTGAATCCGAAACCGGCGATCAGGGCCACGACTGCGATGACGAGGGCCGGGCTCCAGGTGAGCCGGACGAGCAGGTCCGGTATGACCGTCGTCCCTGTCAGGCCGTAAAGGAGGCTCATGCCGTAGAGCAGCACCGCTGAAGAGGCGCCGCCGAGGATCAGGTACTTGACACCCGCTTCCGAGGAACGTCCATCACCGAGAATGTAGGCGACGAGGACGAAAAAGGTGATCGTCATCAGTTCCATGCCGACATAAACGGTGATCAGGTCATTCGCAGAAGCCATGATCATCATGCCCAGGGTGGCGAAGACGAGCAGTGAGTAGAACTCCGTGCGAAAGCGAGGCAAACTGTCCACATAATCGATGGATGACAAGGTAACGAGGATGGCGGCGACGAGAAAGAGCTCCTTCATGAAAACGGAGTAGTCATCCATGATCCAGAGCTGGTGGAAGGTCGTCGTGTTGATGCCATATTGGAAAAAGGTGACCACGAGTATGCCCAGCAGACCAAAGAGAGTCGCATAGGCGACGCCGCGGTGGCTGTCCTTTTTCCGGTTGAGCAGGCCCATCGCCAGGATGCCGATGGCCAGCAAGGCTGTCAACATTTCCGTAGTGAGCAAGCTGAGATTCATCTTAGAAGCCACCTCCGATCATGGGGGCGGCGCCCACTTTGGCCAGGAAGGCCGCCACCAGCGGCTCGACGCCGGAATTGACCATGTCCATCAACAGGTGCGGGAAGAACCCGCCCAGGACGAGGACAGATCCGAGGACGAACAGCGGCACCAATTCCGCTCCTTTGGCGTCCTGAAGATGGTCGAACTCGGAACGACGAGGTCCAAAGAGCACATCTGCAATCATCCGCAGCGTGTAAAGGGCGGTGATGATGATGCCGGAGATGGCGATGATGGCCAGAACCTGATAGACCGAGAAGGAGCCGACGAAGATGGTGAACTCAGGGATGAAGGAGATCAGACCGGGCAGACCGAGTGAAGCCATGCCGGCCATCATAAAGCCGATGGCCACTCGGGGCATCTGATGTGCCAGACCGCCCATGTCGGGAATCCAACGGGTATGGGTTTTTTCGTAGAGGTGACCGATCATGGCGAAGAAGAGGGCCGACATGACGCCGTGAGCAAACATATTGGCGACGGCGCCGTTGATGCCGATGACGTTCAACGCCGCCAGGCCGATCAACACATAGCCCATATGACTCACCGAAGAGTAACCGACGACATACTTGAGGTCCTTCTGGGCCAGGGCGATCATGGCCGCATAGGCCACGTTGGCCACCGCCAGGAAGGCGATCACCGGCGCCCAAAACTTGGCGCCCACCGGCAGGGTCAGCAGACCCAGGCGGATCAGGCCGTAGCCGCCGATCTTTTTCAAGACGCCGGCGTGGATCATCGAGACAGCCGTCGGCGCGCCGGCATAGCCGTCAGGCGACCAGGAGTGGAAGGGAAACATGGAGAGCAGCGAACCAAAGCCGACGGTGAGCAAGAAGAAGGCGAAGATCTGGAAAGAATCGCTGTAGTTCGCCATTGCCAGCTTTTCCATCAAGAAGGTGCGCTCTCCCGGCGGGAAGGCGTTCAAGTAGATGGCGATGACGCCGACGAGCAGAAAGGCCGAACCGACGAGCAGGTAGATGGTCAGCTTCATGCCCGCATACTCTTTGGTGACCCGTTTGCTGGAACCCCAGATGATCACCATGATATAGATGGGGATGACCACCACTTCGTAGAAGAGGAAGAAGATGAACAGGTCGCGGCTGATGAAGGTCCCCATAACCCCGGCGATCAGCAGGAGCAACAGGACAAAGAAGACCTTCGGCCGTTTTTCTTGGTTCCAAGAGGCAAAGATGGCGCTGAAGCCGATCAGGTTGGTCAGCAGCAGCATGGGCAGCGACAGGCCGTCCACGCCCATGGCGTAGGTGACGCCCAGTTCCCTGACCCAGACGACATCTTCTTTGAATTGCATGCCCCCAAGGGCAAAATCATAGGTGAAATAGGCGTACAGGGTGAGAATCAGGGAGACAGCCATCGAAAAGGCCGAAATCCACTTGATCGTCTTATGCTCATCCTGCGGTACGAACACCAGCACCAAGGCTCCGATGATCGGCGCCAACAGCGCGATGGTCAGCAAAGGGAAGCCCATTTACTTTCCACCTCCGATCAAGGCCATGGCGGAGTGATTCCCCATCAGGCCCATTATGACTGCAACCAGGACGACGGTGAAGAAGAAGATCATGGCGTAATGCTGCACCTGACCTGTCTGGACGCGGCGCAAAGTCCGTCCAGCCCATCCGGTGCTGTCGGCAAGGCCATCGATGAAACCGTCGACAATATGAATGTCAACCCAGTAGAGCACCCGGCCCGTGCCGTCGACGATCACCTTGTTGATCCACTGGTAGATCTCATCGATGAAGAACTTGCGGTACGACAGGGTGTAGAGGAAACCGGCCCGTTGGGCCAGCTTCTCGTTGTCGATCAGCTTGGCGCCGTAGATGGCCCAGGCGAGGCTGATGCCGCCCACAGCCAGGACGACAGAACCGCCCATGACCGACCAATCGACTTCGGCATGATGCAATTCACCGTAACGGACATAGTAACCGAAACCGTGCTCCGTCCAAGGCGTTCCGACAAGCCCGCCCACAACGGCCAATACAGCCAGGACGCTCATGGGCAGAAGCATGTTCCAGGGCGATTCATGAGGATGGTTGTGGGGGTTCTCTTTGCCGAAGAAGGCCACGAAGACCATCCGCGACATGTAGAAGGCGGTCATGAACGCCGTCAGCGAGGCCAATACATAGAGGCCGGTGAAGCCGTGCAGCTTTGTCATCAGCAGGATCTCATCCTTCGACCAGAAGCCGGCGAAGGGCGGGATGCCGGCGATGGCCAGCGTGCCGATGACCATGAACGCCGCCGTCCAGGGCATCTTCTTGCGCAGACCACCCATCTCAAAGATGTCTGCCGTGCCGTGCAGGGCATGCAACGCCGAGCCAGCGGCAAGGAACATGAGGGCCTTGAAGAAAGCGTGGGTCATCAGGTGGAACATGGACGCCGTCAGACTGCCCACACCGAGGGCCATCATCATGTAGCCCAACTGGGATACCGTCGAGTAGGCCAGGATCCGCTTCATCTCCCGCTGTGTCAATGCGATCGATGCGGCGAAGAAGGCCGTGAACCCACCGATATAGGCCACAAAGTGCTGCGCCTCAGGAGCGACTTGGAAGAGCGTGAACGAACGGGCCACCAGGTACACACCGGCAACGACCATCGTCGCGGCGTGAATCAAGGCCGACACCGGCGAAGGGCCTTCCATGGCGTCCGGAAGCCAGACGTGCAGGGGAAACTGACCCGATTTGCCGATAGGTCCGATGAAGACGAGGATGCCGATGATCGTCAGCAGGCCCGGATGGGCCACGGCAAAGGCCGGCAGCTTGTCGGCCAGTTCGGTGAACTCCAGGGTGCCAAAGTTGATCTGCAGAAACATGATCCCCAGAAGCAGGCCAAAGTCGCCGATCCGGGTGGTCATGAAGGCCTTTTTGGCCGCTTCCCGCGCCGAGTCCTTAAAGTAGTAGTAGCCGATGAGCAGATACGAACAGAGGCCGACCAACTCCCAGAAGATAAACATCTGCAGGAGGTTGGTGGCGATGACCAGCCCGAGCATGGAACAGGCGAAGAGGGATAGATACGCAAAGAAGCGTGAATAGCCCGGGTCGCCTTGCATGTACCCTGTCGAGTAGATCATGACCATTGTCGCCACCAGGGTGACGACAAAGAGCATCATCGCCGAGATGGGGTCGATATACTGGCCCATGGTGATGCTCAGACCCGGCATGGAAAACCAGCGAGCCTCTTTGACGAAGGGATGTTCAATCAATTCCGGATGCTGCAAGACCCCTGCGACGACGCCCAGCGCGAGCAAAAAGGAGACGCCGCAGAAGAGGATGGCCGTCGTGGATGCAGTTTTCTCCATGTTTTTGAAGGCAAACGCGATCAGCACAAAGGCCAAAAAAGGCAGCAGCGGAATCAGCCAGGCATTATTCAGACTAAACAGGGCAAAATCCATTCCTTTGCCACACCTACCTTACTTTCCGGTTGTCGCTGTTGCACTCAGCCTACCATTTGAGCCAATCGAGGTCATCCACGCTGGTGGTGGCGCGATCCCTGTAAATGCTGATCACAAGGGCGAGCCCGACGGCCACCTCAGCCGCCGCCACGACGATGACAAAGATGGAAAAGACCTGTCCAGTGAAATTGGCCGGGGCGATAAACTTGTTGAAGGCGATGAGGTTGATGTTCACCGCGTTCAGCATCAGTTCAATACCCATCAACAGGGCGATAGCGTTGCGTTTGACAAAGACGCCGTACAGCCCGAGGCAGAAGAGCGCCGTACCGAGCAACAGAAAATGGGTCAGTCCTACAGGAGCCACTAAAGCCATGGGGTTGGTCACGCTTCCTTCGCCCCCTTCGCTAGGATGATGGCGCCGACCAAGGCAACCGTCAACAGAATGGCTGCCGCTTCAAAGGGCACCACAAAGTCCCCTAGAAGTTGCGTGGCGATCCCATCAATGGCCGAAACCTGCGCCGCTGTTCCATCGACCGGCTTAAAGGGAGTGAAGGCAAGCGCCCAGCCGCAGACAGCAAAGGTCAAAACGGCGGTGAAAGCGCCCCAGACAACCCAGCGGTTGTTGGCGTTCGTTTCTTTCATGTTCGGTCGCCGCGTGAGCATAACGCCGAAAGCGATCAGGATCGCCACGGCGCCGCCGTAAACGAGCACCTGCACGGCCGCCAAAAAGTCGGCATTCAACAGGACATAGAGGCCGGCGACGCCGATAAAGGACGCAGCCAGCAACAGGGCTGAGTGGACGATGTCCTTGAGGAAGACCACTCCGGCGGCCGACAGGAGAGTCAAAGAGGCGAATCCATAAAAAGCGCCCGCATAGATCCATTCATTTACCATCGGCCCATCACCCCTTTTCCCCGTCTGCCGGGGGTTCCTTGACCTCGACAGGATCATAGCCGCGCTTGCGGGCGAGGTCGATGCAGTCGAAGATCAGGTCTTCCCGGGTATAACCTGAAAAGGCGAACTCGCCTGTCCATTCAATGCATTTCACCGGACAGGCATCGATGCAGAGGTTGCAAAAGAGGCACAACCCGGCATCATGGACATAGGTGGTCAACTTGCGTTTGTTGTTTTCATCCTTGACACTGGTCAGTTTGATCGACCCGTTGGGGCAAGCGTTCATGCAGATCCCGCAGGAGATGCACTTGCTTGGCTTCAACTTCAGTGTGCCTCCCCGGAAGCGATCGCCCAAGTCAGGCATCACATCGGGGTACTCTTCGGTCACTTTTTTGCGGAAAAATTCCTTTAGGGTGACCCACATGCCAGTGAGCAAACCTTTACCCTGCATCGATTACCCTCCTATCGCCATGCGGTAGAGATAGATCCCCACCCCGGTGACCAGGATGTTCGCCAGCGACAGGGGAATCAAGACTTTCCAGCCGAAGGCCATCAGTTGGTCCACCCGGAAGCGCGGGAAGGTCCAGCGGAACCACATGAAGATGAAGATCATGAAATAGGTCTTCGCGGCAAACCAGGCCCAGCCCGGGATGAACGCCATCAGGTCGCCCAGCGCGCCCGGCAGCGGCAGGGGTTGCCAACCGCCGAGGAACAGGGTCGTCGCGATAGCCGAGACAGCGACAAGGTTGGCGTACTCGGCCAGGAAGAACATGGCCCAGCGCATCCCCGAGTATTCCGTGAAGGGACCGGCGATGATCTCCCCTTCGCACTCGACAAGGTCGAAGGGCGTCCGGTTCGTTTCCGCCGTCGCCGCGATCACGTAAATCAGGAAGGCCACCGGCTGCAGGAAGACGAACCAGATGCGATGCTGCGCTTCCACGATGGAAGACATCTGCATCGAGCCGACCAGCATGATGACACCGATCAGTGAAAAGATCAGGGGCACCTCATAGCTGATCATCTGCGCCACCGAGCGCATGCCGCCAATCAAGGAGTACTTATTGTTGGAGCCCCAACCGGCCATCAAAAAGGGCAGCGTTGACAGTGACGAAAGGGCGATGAAGTAAAAAATGCCGATGTTGAGGTCAACAGGAACCGCTTGATAGTCGAAGGGGATGACGGCGTAAGCGCCGATGGCGGGGATGAACAGCAATGCCGGCCCCAACGCCCAGACCCAGGTATCGACTTCGCGAGGCTTGTAGTCTTCCTTGACGAGCAGCTTCAGCGTGTCCGCCACCGTCTGCAAGAGGCCCCAAGGGCCAACCCGGTTGGGTCCGAGACGGGATTGCATGAAGGCGGCCACTTTCCGTTCCATCAACACCAGGACAACGGCGTTGGTGAAGATAAAAATGATAACGCCCAGCAGCCCCACACCGTACATGGTCATATCGGTGAGGTCATTTCCCAGCAAGGGTCCGAGAAGGGACCGCAGGAAGGCGCTGATCGTCATAAAAATATTTTGGTCAGTCATCACATCGTCTCCCACCTTGCATCAACAGTCTACCTCACCCAGCACCGGATCGAGGGTGCCCAGGATGGCGACGACGTCACCGATTTTGAAGCCGCGGCAGAGTTCGTCCATGAGTTGGAGATTGACCATGGCGGCGCGGCGGGCGTGCCAGCGATAGGGTTTCAACGTACCGTCGCTGACGACATAGAATCCGATCTCGCCTTTCGCGTTCTCGATCCGGTGATAGACCTCACCGGCAGGCGGCTTGATGGCCTTGGGAACTTTGGCCATGATGGGTCCCTCGGGCAACTGATCGAGCGCCTGTTCGATGATCCGCGCCGACTGCTCCATCTCTTCCATCCGGACCATGAAGCGGTCCCAGTTGTCGCCTTTGCTTCCCAAAGGAACCTTGAAGTCAAAGCGGTCATAGATCCCATAGGGGTCGGCCTTGCGGACGTCATAATCGACACCGCTGGCCCGGAGAACACCGCCGGTGGCCGACATGGCGATGGCCCGCTCGGCGCTGAGGGGCGCTATCCCTTTCATCCGGAGCTGGAAGATCTCGTTGCCCACAACCAGCTTGTGATAGGTATCCATCATGCCTTTGAAGTCGGCGAGGAAACGACGGCACTGCGCCACCCAGCCTTCAGGCAGATCCTGGGCGACGCCGCCGGGACGGATATAGTTGAAGGTCATCCGGGCGCCGCAAGCCCGGTTAAACAGTTCCAGGATGTCTTCGCGGTCACGGATAAAGAAGACAAAGCCGGTCACACCGCCGAGGTCTTGGACGAGACTGCCGCAACAGATCATGTGGGAAGCGATCCGAGACAACTCACACATGATGACACGGATATACTCGGCCCGTTCAGGCACCTCAACGCCCATCAGTTTTTCGATGGCTTGGGAGATGCCCAGGTTGTTCCCCATGCCGGCCAGGTAGTCCAACCGATCGGTGAAGGGAATCGTCTGCACATAGGTCCGGTTTTCACAGATCTTTTCGATCCCGCGATGGAGGTAGCCGATCACCGGCGTGGCCTTGACGACGGTCTCGCCGTCCAGTTCCAGGACAACCCGCAAGACACCGTGGGTCGAGGGGTGCTGCGGACCAAAGTTCAGTTCATACGTTTGTGTTTGCAAGGATTTCACCACCCTACGCTCTTGGTTGGAGCTTGAAGTCTTTACGCAAAGGATGCCCTTCGAACTCGTCCGGCAGCAACAGCCGCGTCATGTTGGGGTGTCCGGCAAAAGTGACCCCCATCAGGTCAAACACCTCTCGCTCCATCCAGTCGGCGCCCGGCCAGATACCGGTCACAGTAGGCGCCTCAGCCTCTTCCGCCGAGGTCCGCGTCTTGACGCGCAGGTCACAGCGGTGTTTCAGCGAAAAGAGCTGGTAGACAATTTCAAAGCCGGCATCCTTCCGGTCAACGGCGGTCAGATCGGAAAGCATGTCAAAGGCGAAGTCCGGTTCACGGAGCAATTTTTCCATCACCATCAGCAGTTGTTCCTTGGGCACAACAACGGCACGGCTTACTCCTTCTCCGGTGACTTCCACTTCTGCCTGCAGCCGTGCCGCCAGATCATCCTGGCTGAACTGATCCAATAGATTATTTGCCATGCTTCAACCCCACTTTGGTCGGGTTTTGAATTTTCTCCTTTAACTTCAGGAATCCGTCAAGGAGCGCCTCGGGCCGCGGCGGGCATCCCGGCACATAGACATCGACAGGGATGACCTTGTCCACACCGGGCACAACCGCATAGGAGTCGGCGAAAGGACCGCCGGTGCAGGCGCAAGAGCCCATGGCGATGATCCATTTCGGTTCCGGCATCTGTTCGTAGAGCCGCTTGATGGCCGGCGCCATCTTCCAGGTCAAAGTGCCGGCGATGATGATCAAGTCCGCTTGCCGGGGAGAAGGACGGAAAACCTCATAGCCGAAACGGGACATGTCGAACCGGCTGGCGCCGGTTGCCATCATCTCAATGGCGCAACAGGCCAAACCGGAGGACAAAGGCCAGAGAGAGCTGCCGCGGGCCCAGTTGAAGACCGATTCCAGGCTGGTCATGATGATGTTTTTCTTGATCAGTTCATCGACTTGCCCATCATTGAGGGTATCGATGTTTTTGTCTATTTCCATTCCAAAGCTCCTTCCTTCCAGGCATACCAGAAACCGACGACGAGAATGGTGATGAAGATAAACATCTCCACAATCGCGAAGGCGCCCAGTTGCTGGAATTTAACGGCCCAGGGATAGAGGAATACGGTCTCTACGTCAAAGGCCACGAAGACCAAGGCATAGAGAAAATAGTTGGACTTGAACTGGATCCACGTTTCGCCGATGGTTTCCATACCGCACTCATAGGGATCCCCCTTCATGGGGCTGTTACTGCGGGGCTGGAGCAACCGGGAGACGGCAAAGGCGAGGAAGGGAATGATCAAACCAGCGGCCAGGAACAAACTGATGCCCAAGTATTCCTTCAACAATCTTGTTCCCTCCTTCCCTTGGGATTTCTATGGATAAAGGGTCACCCAAAGAAGCGGATTCCCAAAACGATTATATTCTGCATTTTGGGACAAATCCCTTCCATTTCAGAGAAAATGGCAAAAATCAATGCACCTTTAACATAGCATTGACGTTCCCTGTACATATTAATGCAAAAAGCCGATCCTGTCCATGTATACATCGAGGAAACCGATCTTTGGCATGATTAAGAATCTTCTCACGGAACCCTGTTGGCCCTACCCCTTGGCCATGCCTTTGTCCAATCGATAGACGAAAGCCAGCACTTCCGCCACCATTCGATACAATTCGGGAGGGACCTCTGCGCCAAGGTCCAGCTTCGACAACAGTTGGATCAGGGTGGGGTCCTCGTAAACGGGGATCTCCTTCTCACGGGCGATCTCCAGGATCCTGCGGGCGAGATGCCCCTTGCCGGTGGCAATCACCTTCGGCGCCACATCCTCGGAAGGATCGAAACGCAGGGCCACCGCCGCCTCCTCTGCTTTCACAGGCTTCTTTGCCGACCCATCCATCGATGACCCTCCCCGCTCAGATGCGAATGTTCAGACGCCCCGGCTCACGGACCTGATTCCCATCGTTCGGCGCCGGACGCAAGTCAACGGGCGCCCCGACCCGCCAGTTTGCGCCGCCAAGATGAAATCCCTGTTCAGCCATCGCTTGCTGCAAGTCCGGCCAAGCCGACTTTCCCGCTTCCATCACAGCAGGTTCGGCCACAGTCACCCTGCTCTGGACCTCCTTGCGCAACACAGCCAGTTCAATCGTGACAAATCCGAGGTTCTCTGTATCCAGGACAAGGGCCATCCGAACATTCTCCGGATCGAGGGTGCGGTTTTTTCCGTCCTTATAAACACGGAGTTGACCGTTCCCTTCCTTGCCCCCAGCCAAGCGGTAGGGGATGGAGAAGGACAGGTAATCATTGGCCCCCTGGGTTCCCTTGTCCAGACCCTGCAACACCTGGTGCCCGGCCAACCGTTCCTCAATCGCCCCGCCTCGCGCCAGCAGATCTGCCGAGTCGGCAATATCGGCGCCCCGGTTCGTGAAAAAAGACTCCACCTCCCGAATCGCTCGAGAAATCTGCTGGGTCAGCGAAGCGCCCCGGTCTTTCGCCGTCCCCTCCGTTGTTCCCTGGGCGGCTCCCTCCTCTGGCGCCTTGACGGTCGCCTTTTTCTCTGTCGTCGCTTTGTCCGTAACCGGTTTTTCTATCGCAGGTCGCTCTGCGGCAGCCTTCTCCGTCGTCATCCTGTCGATGGGGAACCGTTCCAGCGCTGATTTGACAGACCGCTCCTTTGAGCCGGCTTCCGTCATCTCCTCAGCGCCGTTGAGGACCCTTCCTTTGACGTTTCCGCCTTCATCGCCGGACTCTTCAGACGCGGCTGCGCCTTCCTTTCCTGTGGACAGGTCAGAGACAAACAGGCGCACCGGTTTTTCCTGCCCCTTGCCGACGCTGTCAAGGGGCTCACCGGATGGGGACATCGCAGCCGCATTCGTTGTTTCCGTCGACGGGAGGGCTTTCGCCGCGCCAGAAAGGGAATCCCCTCGACCGTCCCGACCGCTTGCCGGCAGTTGACTTTCTAACAGCCGTGCCAGCTTTTGCGCAAGCGCCTCTGCCGGATCATCCGATTCCGGCAGCGCCTGGGCCAGTTCCGCCTCCAACTGAAGCAACGCATCTGGGACGGCTCCCCCTTGGACCTGCATCGCCTTTTTCGCGTCATGAATCCATTCCTGCAACCCTTGCAGGGGCGTGCCGGCAAAGGCCGATTGCACCATGCGCAGCGTTTCGGCATTCATGGGTGTTCCTGTCTTCAGGGCAAAGGCTGCCGTTTGGGCTGCTTGTTCGTCGACCTTGCCGAGCAACGCCATGCCACGGGCCGCCTGCTGGAAGTTTTCCCGCGTCAAACCCAGCATAGAGGCTGTCAGGGATTTCAGGATCATCCGGTTCTGGGGTGTATCGTCGATCCCGGCCTGTTTCAACAGGTTTGCTGCCCGATCGGCAGCGGCGTCACGGCTTTCCGGCGGCAGCAATCGAGCTTTTACCTGCCCCTCATCATGGCCTTGCACCTCCAACCGGATCTCCTCGCCGGGAGAAAGCGGGAAAGGTGACTGAAGGGTGAGCTTCTTGCCCTCCACATTCACCGCATAAGTGTCCTTGAGCAGCATCTCCAGCACCAGCCCATTGACGATCGAACCAACCTTCCAGTTAGCTCCCTCTGTCCTGTTGCGCTGTTCCATGCCAGAGAGCAACGCCCGTAACAGCACCTGGCTGATATCCATCGGTCAGCCCCCCTTTGGCTCGTTGAGGTGCACAAAGGTGACCCGGTGCAACGGACAGACGCCCCGCTCCAGGATGGCCGAACGGTGAGCCCGCGTGCCATAGCCTTTGTGCTGCTCAAAGCCATAGCCGGGAAACAGCGGTGCATAGCGCTCCATCAGCCCATCGCGAACCACCTTGGCGACGATCGAAGCGGCGGCGACCGGCGCAGCCAAGGCATCGCCGTCGACCAAAGCCTCCTGAATGCCTTCATATCGGGGAAGTTTTTGATTCCCGTCCACGATCAGGTAGTCGGGACGCAGACCCAACCGCTCGATCGCCAACGCCATCGCCCGAAAAGTTGACGGCACGATGCCGATCCGGTCGATCACCCGTGACGATATGATGCCTACCCCCCAGGCGAGTGACCGGCCTTTGATCACCTCTGCCAGCATTTCCCTCCGGGCAGGCGTCAATTTTTTGGAATCGTTCAATCCTTCGATGATACAGCCTGGCGGCAGGATCACCGCCGCAGCCGCCACAGGTCCGGCCAATGGCCCCCGCCCCGCCTCATCGACACCGGCAATGACCTGAAAACCTTTCCCGTGCAGCAGCGATTCTCGCTCCATCCATAATTCCTTCAATAAAAGACTGCTCTTTGACACGATCCATCCTCCGCTCTTCTGCGAATCTGGGTGGAAAGAGACGCCATGGTCCCCTGCGAATCCCGCCTATATGTACCTTCCCTGCCAGACACACTACCTGTGACATCGGCTAAGGAACGGAGGGGCATCCCTTGAAGAGAGGTATTCGCAGATTCGCCCTGTTTCTCCTGTTTGGCCTCATGGCATATCTGTGGCTGCAACCGCTGCCCCTGGAACCGGATGAACAAACGCCGGCCCATTTCGGCACCTCCCCCAACAGCGCCGCAGGAAAATACGGCTGGGGTTTCGTTCGTTCCGAAAACGAAGTCCCCCCCTATGTGCCGGAGTGGCAAAAGGCATTGTTGAAAGAATACGGCGCCGCCTATCTGGGCGACAACAGCCGCAAATCGGTGGCGATCACCTTTGATATGGGCTATGAACTGGAAGGGGCCACCCCGCGCATCCTTGAAACCCTGGCCGCCTATAACGCCAAAGCGACTTTTTTCTTGGCCGGCCACTGGGTGAAGACACAGCCCGATCTGCTCCGGCGCATGGTCGCCGAGGGCCATACGGTGGCCAACCACACCTGGAATCACCCCAGCCTGCCGGAGATCTCCACGGAAAAACTCACCGAAGAGATTCTCTCTTTACATCGTGGCATCCAGCAGGCCTCGGGAACGGATTACCAGGCCAAATACCTGCGGCCCCCCAAAGGGGAATTCAGCCGCAAATCGCTGGAATCGACAAAAAACCTCGGTTACCGGACAATCTTCTGGAGCATCTCCTCCGTCGACTGGCTGCCCTCGTCGCGTCCTCAACAAGTCTATCAAGATGTGGTCAATCAACTCCACCCAGGCGCAATCATCCTGCTCCACGGCAATTCGAAAGCTGTTGTGGAAGCGCTGGAGGGCATCCTGAAGAACATTCAGGAACGAGGCTATGCGGTGGAAACGCTCGACCAACTCCTCCCGCCGCTGCCCGAAGCGACGATAGGCGAAAAGGGATAAACCCAGGGAAAGGAAATCGATGATAAAAAAAAGCGCCCTTCGCGTGAAAGGGCGCCTATTTCTGTTCTTCCGGCTTGTCCAGGGTGTATCGACCTAACTTGCCGGAGCGAAAATCGCCGAGCAATTGAATGGCCGCTTTTTCGCGATCGAGGACCCCGCCGGCGCCGAGAAAGCCCCGCCGGCGCGCCACCGCGTCCAGCCATTCCGCTTCGGAAACCGCTTCCGGTTGAAAGCCGTACCGCTCCGCCATCGCCTGAGGCGATTCCTCGGCGATAAACTGGAGGATAAACTGGGCCACCTCCTGCACCTGGACGACCAGGTCGCTGACAGCGCCGGTGGCAGACAGCTTGAAGCCGACGAGGGGATCTTCAAACTTCGGCCAGAGGATCCCGGGCGTATCGAGGAGTTCCATCTTTTGACCGATGCGCACCCACTGAGGGCCGCGGGTCACGCCGGGACGATCGGCGGTCACCGTCCTGCGCCGGCCGGCGAGGCGATTGATCAGCGACGATTTGCCCACGTTGGGGATGCCGACCACCATGGCCCGGAAGGCGCGGGGCCGCATCCCCCGTTGCTTCCACCGCTGGAGCAACGGTTCCAGTGTCTGCTCCACCAGCGGCGCGATCGCCCGGACACCTTCTCCGGTGGCCGCATCGATGGACAACGCCGGGATCGCCCTTTCCCGAAAGAAATCGATGAAACGCCGTGTCGCCGCCGGATCGGCCAAATCTGCCTTGTTCAACAAGACGACGCGAGGCTTTTCGCCAAGGATCCGGTCGATATCAGGGTTGCGACTGCTGAAGGGAATCCGGGCGTCCACCAATTCAAGGGCCAGATCCACCTTGGCCAGGTCTTCCGCCACCTGACGCCGCGCCCGGGTCATATGGCCGGGATACCATTGTATACCGCTCAAACTCAGGCTCCTCCCAGCGTTCGCAGACGGTCAAAGGGCCAATAGAGGAATACCGCCTGACCAATCACATTATCCCTGGGCACAAATCCCCAAAAGCGGCTGTCTTCGGAGTGGTTTCGATTGTCTCCCAGCACGAAGAACTGGCCTTCCGGAACAGTGACCGGTCCGAAATCGCCCATGCGCAGCCCCTGAGGCAGGTATGATTCGGGAATGGGCTTATCATTGACGAGCACCTGACTGTTGCGAATCTGCACCTTCTCGCCTCCGACGGCAATCACCCGTTTGACAAAGTCACGGCTCGGATCGACAGGGTACCGGAAGACGATGATATTGCCCAGCTTCGGTTCAGAAAACCAGTAATTGACCTTGCTGACGATGATCCGGTCCAGGGGCATTAAGGTCGGTTCCATCGAACCGGAAGGGATATAAAAGGGTTGAAAGAGGAAAAAGCGGATCAGAAAAGCCAGCGCGACGGCCACCAGCACGGCTTCGGCCATCTCCCGGACAGGCGATTTCTGAGGCTTCTCCGTCTTTTGTAAGGCAGACTCCTCGGGCTGTCGAATCTCCTCCACACAACACCCCTCCTATTTCCATTATATACCATTAAATTCATAGACAAAAGGGACTGGCTTCCCAGTCCCTGAATACCAGTCCTACCGTTTGTCTCGAATCCGAGCCGCTTTGCCGGAAAGGCCGCGCAGGTAGTACAACTTGGCCCGGCGCACGCGTCCACGGCGCACAACCTCAATCTTGTCGAGGCGCGGGGAGTGAATGAGGAACGTCCGCTCTACGGCAACGCCGTAAGAGACGCGACGAACGGTGAAGGTCTCACTGAGACCGCCGCCACGGCGCTTGATGACGATCCCTTCAAACAACTGGATCCGTTCCCGGTTGCCTTCCACAACCTTGACGTGCACCTTGAGGGTGTCGCCCGGTTTGAAATCGGGGATATCTTTACGCAGTTGTTCCGCTTCGATCTGGCGAATAATATCTTGCATCAATCTGTACCTCCTTCCGGCCCAGGCGTTCTTACCCCACCTTGTCTCATGGAGCAGCGGACCACCCTTGCTCAGGGGGAACAACGTTCCCGCCTACAAACAAAAGTATTATATCATATAGGTTTTTTTCAGACAACAAAGAGTTTGCCAAAATCAGAAGAATTCTAACCATGTCGTCACGGTACGTTGATTACTCTAACGACCCGGCCCCATCGCAGGGCGCCCTAAAATCGCCCTCAAACCAAGGTTCTCCCAGCAACCGGTCCAGGATGATCGCCGCCGCCGCCCGCACCGAGAGGTGGTTGTAGGGCCCCCGACCCCAGACAGGATAGAGGATGTAATCGGCCTTGGTCATCATCTCTCGCTCCATGCCGAAGCCGGTGCCGAAAAGCAACAGCCAGGGACCCTCTTCCGTGACAAACTTTTCCCGCATCTGCCGGTAGCCGACAGAATGGTCATAGATCCGGGCATCGGTCGTGATCACCTTGGGCCGCCGTCCCTCTTTTTCCTCGATGGCGGTCATGGCTTCTTCCAGCGTCGCCGTCACCTTAAGCCGTTCGAGGGCTTCCTTGCGATCGGGATTGTACTCAGCGCCATACCCCTCCATCCAGTAGCGAAGGATCTCGCCGACCAAGCGCTGCTGGGCCTGGTGGGGATGAATGACGAAGTAACCGGCCACATCGTAGGTGGTGGCGCTGCGGGAGATATCGTGGAGATCGAGATTCGTGACCGATGTGGCGATGACATCCATCCGTTTGTTGTAGACGGGATGATGGACAAGACCGATATACAGACGCACATCCTGCAGGTTCACGTGCGCGGTTCCCTCCCCCTGGCGCGTTTCTTCTTCGGCTTTTCCGGGATTGCAACATCAAGGCCCAACTCGCCCAGCGCCTCAGCCAGCAAAACCTGATCATCAACGCTGAGGGGGCGCCCCATGAGCAGTTCCGGCCGGTTCTGGTAGGTTCGTTTAAAGGCCTCTTTCCGTCGCCAGCGCCGGATGGCTTCATGATGCCCGCTCAGCAGTTCCGCCGGCGCCTCCATCCCGCGAAACAGGGCCGGCTTGGTATACTGGGGATACTCGAGCAGGCCGTCGCTGAAAGACTCCTCCTCCGCTGAGGTGGCATCTCCCAGCGCCCCCGGCAGCAGGCGCGCCACAGCGTCGATGACCACCATGGCCGGCAATTCGCCGCCCGTCAGCACATAGTCGCCGATAGAGATCTCCTCATCGACCCAGGCCTGGCGCACCCGGTCATCGATCCCCTCATAGCGCCCGCAGATCAGCACCATCTGCTTCAAGGCAGAGAGTTCGCGCGCCTTAGCCTGGCTGAAGACAGCCCCTTGCGGCGTCAGCAGCGCCACCCGCGTCCGCGCGGGATCGCGTTGTTCAGGGGGGCCGCAGATCGCCGCCAGGGCGTCAAAAAAGGGCTGGGCGTTCATCACCATGCCGGCGCCGCCGCCGAAGGGGGTGTCATCAACGCGCCGGTGTTTATTCGTCGTATAGGCCCGCACATCGTGGGCCGTCACCGACAGGATCCCTTTCTCCCGCGCCCGCCCGATGATGCTGGCGTCCATCGGTCCCGTGAACATCTCCGGAAAAATCGTCAACACATCGATCTTCATCGTATCGCCACCTGTCAGCGCAGCCCTTCCGGAAGCCGCACCGTCATCGTTTCCGCGTCTAGATCAACCTTCAAGACGACCGACTTAAGGGCCGGGATTAGCACATCTCCAGGCGTTGATGATTGGCGGACCACATAGACATCGTTGCTGCCCGTCTCCAGGATTTCCACGATCTGACCGAGTTTTTCCCCCGCTTCCGTGAAAACCGACAGCCCCTCCAGTTGAAAATGGTAGTAGCTGTCCGCTTCCGGCGGCGGCACTTCCTCGACAGGAATCGTCAAGTAACAACCCTTGAGACGCTCCGCCTGGTTCATATCGCCAATCTCCTGAAAATCAACGATGACCACCTTCTTCATGAGGTGAGCGCCGGTGATCGTCAACACCTCAGGCAACCCCTGCGTTGGCGCCTCCACAAAAACCCGTTTCAGTTCAAAAAACCGTGACGGTGTTTCCGTCAGCGGCCAAACGCGGACCTGTCCGCGCACCCCCTGGGTGTTCACGATCTGCCCCACCCGGACACGCTTCGCCATAACCGGCGGCCTCCCTATCAGAAGGGAAAAAGGGGGCTTTCGCCCCCTTTTTCCCTGCGTCTTACCCATTTTTTGATCCAAAAGAATCAAAGGATTTCAACGAGGACACGCCGTCCATCCCTGGCGGCGGCCGCTTTGACCATCGTGCGGATGGCTTTGGCAATCTTGCCCTGTTTGCCAATCACCTTGCCCATATCTTCCGGAGCGACGCGAAGCTCGATGACGACCTGCTTGTCTGTCTCCGTCTGGGTCACCTGCACGGCCTCCGGTCGATCGACCAGGGCTTTGGCCAGAACCTCTACCAACTCTTTCACGTGGGTACCTCCCCACTGGACATTCCCCGATGGACGAGATTAGGCTTGCGCTTTTTTCTCTGCCCACTTGTCCAGGATCCCAGCCTTGTTCAACAAGGCCTTGACGGTATCCGAAGGTTGCGCCCCGCTGGCCAGCCACTTGATCGCTTTTTCTTCATCGATCTGCAGAATGGCCGGTTCTTTGGTGGGGTTGTAGTAACCAATCTCTTCAATAAAACGCCCATCCCGGGGAGAGCGGGAGTCGGCGACAACGACCCGGTAGAAGGGAGCTTTTTTCATACCCAGGCGTTTGAGACGAATGCGAGTTGCCAAGAATATCACCTCCTTCAAAGAGTTTGCCCTGTTGCCTATCTTTACGCAAGAAAGACCTTACTTCATAAAGGGCATCCGAAACATGCCCTTCTTGCCGCCGGGGCCTTTGCCCGGCCCCTTGCCGCCGCGCATATCGGCAAACTGCTTGAAGAGCTTGCGCGTCTGTTCAAAGGTCTTGAGTAGATTGTTCACCTGCTGGACCGATGTGCCAGAGCCACGGGCAATGCGCCGTTTCCGGCTGTCCTTGAGGATCTGCGGGTTGTTGCGCTCCTCCGGCGTCATCGAGAGGATGATCGCCTCGACGTGCTTCATGTCTTTGTCATCGATCTGCACGTCTTTGAGAGCCTTCATCTTATTCATGCCCGGCAGCATGCCCATCAGTTGATCCAGGGGACCCATCTTTTTCATCTGCTGGATCTGAGACAGGAAATCTTCCAAGGTGAACTCGGCCTTGCGCAAACGCTGTTCCAAATCCTTGGCCATCTGGGCGTCCATATTGGCCTGCGCCTTCTCGATCAGGGTCAGCACGTCGCCCATGCCCAAGATGCGGGAGGCCATTCGGTCGGGATGGAAGGGTTCCAAGGCGTCCGGTTTTTCTCCCATGCCGGCGAATTTGATCGGGCAACCGGTGACCGCCTTGACCGACAGGGCCGCGCCGCCCCGGGCGTCGCCATCCAGCTTGGTCAGGATCACCCCGTCCAGGCCCAGTTGTCCATGGAAGGATTCGGCCACATTGACGGCATCCTGACCGGTCATGGCGTCGACGACGAGAAGGATCTCATGAGGCCGCACAGAGGACTTGATCGACTTCAGTTCATCCATCAACTCTTCATTGATGTGCAAACGGCCGGCTGTGTCCAGCAGGACGATGTCTCGGCCATGGGCCACCGCATGCTCCACAGCGCCTTTGGCGATATCGACGGGGCTGATTCCCGTGCCCATCGAGAAAACCGGCAGGTCCAACTGGTTGCCGAGAACCTGCAGCTGTTTGACCGCCGCCGGGCGGTAGATGTCACAGGCCGCCAGGAGGGGACGCCGCCCCTGCTTGCGCAAAAAAAGACCCAGTTTGGACACGGTCGTCGTCTTACCGGCGCCTTGCAGGCCGACGAGCATGACCACGGTTGGCGGTTTCGGCGACAAGGTCAACTTGGACGTGGTGCCTCCCATCAGGGAGACCAGTTCCTCATAGACCACCTTGACGACCTGCTGTCCCGGCGTCAGGCTCTCCAGCACTTCCTGGCCGATCGCCCGTTCCTTGACGCGGGCCACAAAATCCTTGACCACTTTTAGACTGACGTCCGCCGCCAAGAGGGCCATGCGGACCTCACGCATCGCCTCGGCCACATCGGCCTCAGACACCTTCCCCTTGCCACGCAGCTTTTTGAAGGTGTTTTGCAGTTTTTCCGCCAGCCCCTCAAACATGGCCATCGGTGGCTCCCCCGCTTTCATCGAGCATTTCCTTCAGACGGAGGATGGCCGCTTCCAACCGTCCCCAATCGCCGCCATCATGGCAGCGCTCCAGTTGCGTCAATATTTCCGACAGTTGGAACCGTTCCTCCTGCCATCGCTTAACCAATCCCAGTTTCTCTTCATAGCCCAGCAGGATTTTTTCGGCCCGCTTGAGCAGGTCAAAAACAGCTTGGCGTGTGACAGAGAACTCCTCGGCGATCTCCGCCAGGGAAAAATTATCCTCATAATAAAGGGACAGAACCTGCCGCTGACGTTCTGTCAGCAATTGACCGTAGAAGTCATGGAGCAGGGCCATCCGCGTCAGCTTTTCCAGCGGTCTTTCTTCCATCACAAAACCCTTCTGTAAAGGGAGGAGACTTGACACTTTCTAGATTCTACTATACCGGCGGCAGCCCTGTCAAGGTCTTTTCCTTCACGCAACGAAAGGAAGGCGACAGCCTTCCTTTCGTTCATCTCTCGATCGCTTTTATGGGCCGGCGTCCCGGTTTCGCCAGAAAACTGCAGCGCTTGTCAGCAGGGATTCTGCTTGACGCCGGCTCACCCGGCCTCCTCGGTTATCTCCGATTCGAAGGCCGCACAGACGCGGTTGCGTCCCTGCCCCTTCGCCCGGTAGAGCGCGCGGTCGGCCGCTTCAATCAACTGCGATTTTCCCCAGCCCGTCAGCTTTTCGGCGGCGCCGATGCTGACGGTCATGTTCAGGCAGAGGGTCCGGTCGGGGTTTTGAAAACAAAAGTTCGCCACAGCCAGCCGGATCTGTTCTCCCCGTTCCATCCCCCGATGGAGATCCATCGCCGGAAGGATCACGGCAAATTCCTCACCGCCATACCGTGCGGCCACCTCCTGCGGTCCCAGGTGCCCCCGCAGGATGCTGGCGATCTGGCGGAGGATCTCGTCACCACAAGGATGTCCATAGGTATCGTTGCATCGTTTGAAATGATCGATGTCCAGGAGCAACAGCGTGAGCGGCCTTTCCTGGGCCACGCTTTCCTCCAACAGTTCCTGCAGACGCTGTTGAAAAAAGCGGTGATTGTGCAAGCCTGTCAAACCGTCTGTCACAGCCTGTTTGGCGAAGTATTCGTTCTGCCGTCTCAGTTGGTGGTACATGCTGGCGTTTTTCAAGGCCAACGCCGCCTGACCGCCCAGGATCTGCAGGATCTCCGCCTTCGAAGGGGTGAGCAGGTAACGAGGCCCCATCGAGTGGATATTGATGCACCCGATAACCTCCTTGATGAAGGTCAGCGGGATCGATGCCACATAGTGAGTCAGCGACGGTTGGTACCGGCGGTATTCCGCGGGGTCGTTGTGGATAAAGGGCTGACCGGACGTGAGCACCTGCCAGGCAATGCTGTCGCGAAAACCCTCGGGCGGGCGTTCAGGGAGGCATGCCGTTCCGTCACCGAAACCGCAGTGGCTGACGATCCGCAGATCCTCCTCTTCAAAAAGGATGATCGAGGCCGATTCGGCGCCGGTCAGCGTCACCATCGCCTGCAAGATGATGGTGACGATCTCTCCCTCATCGACGGTGGTGTTGATGGCTCGGTTGATCTCATGGAGGATGTAATTCTGGCGCGTCAACTCGTCCAGTTCTTCCTGAGCCATTCGCTGAGACTCAATAGTCCGCAGGGCGTCATCCCGCTCGGTTGTCAGAGTGGCGACCTGCCCTTCCAGAACGGCAAGCCGTTGTTCCAACGACGCAGTCTGTTGTCGTCTATCCATGGGATGTACCGATTGTCGCCGCCCCTCAAGCCACTGGTAGGTCAAAAAAAGAAGGAGGACGGCGCTCGTTCCGATGATGAAGTATTCCATCGCCTGGCTCCTTCCAAAAGGAGTAAGAACCCCATGAGGGTTATATTCTCCTTTCAGAGCAGGATTCCTGCTGTTACGACTGCGGCGTCGTCAAACGAATTGCCCGGGCGCGCGCTTCCTCCATGATTTGCTTTTCATTCAATTGGGTCAATTTACCCTCTTGCACGAGGATCTTGCCGTCGACAAGCACCGTTTCCACATCAGAACCGCGCGCCGAGTAGACCAGGTGGGCTACGGGGTCAAAGTCGGGACACAGGTGCGGCTGATCCATGTTGACAATGACAATGTCAGCCCGCTTGCCGGTCTCCAGGGAACCGATGGCGTCGTCCCATCCCAGCGCGCGGGCGCCGCCGATGGTGGCCATCTCCAGCACAGCATAGGCTGGCATGGCCGTGGGATCAAAGAGGTTGACCTTCTGCAAGAAGGCGGCCTGGCGCATCTCCTCGATCAGATCCAGGTTGTTATTGCTCGACGCGCCATCGGTGCCCAGACCGATCACCGCCTGCCGCCGGCGCAGGCTCTCGATGGGCGCGATGCCGGAGGCGAGCTTCATGTTGCTCTCCGGGTTGTGGGCGACGCCGACTTTTTTGGCGACCAGGATCTCCTCTTCCGCCTCGCTCAGGTGAACACAGTGGGCCGCCAGGACGGGGCGCTCGAAGAACCCGATGCTGTCCATCAGTTCGATGGGCGATTTGCCGTACTGCTTCTTCATATCCTCCACTTCGGTCCGTGTTTCCGCCAAGTGGATGTGCAAGCCGGTCCCCAGCCGGTCAGCCAGGGCCATCACCTTTTTCAGGTAATCAGGATTGCAGGTGTAAGGGGCATGGGGACCGAGCCAGACACGGACCCGTCCGCCGGCGCCATTGTTCCAGTCAGAAAAGAGGGCTTCCGATTCGGTCATGCCCTTGTTGCCGTTGGCCTCGCCGGCCACGCTGATCATGCCCCGGCTGAGATGGCCCCGCATGCCGCTTTCAGCAACAGCTTCAGCAACGCGGTCCATGAAAAAGTACATATCGGCAAAGACAGTCGTGCCTGACTTCAACATCTCGGCGGCAGCCAGCAGGGTGCCCCAGTAGACGTCATCACCGGTCAGGTTCGCTTCCGCCGGCCAGATTTTTTCATTGAGCCAGCGCATCAAGGGCAGGTCGTCGGCATAACTGCGGAAGAGGGTCATGGCCGCATGGGTATGGGCATTGACCAAACCCGGCAATACCGCCTTGTTGCGGGCGTCGATCACCTGCAGATCAGGCCCCTGGATCGATTCAGGAGCGCCTCCCGGGAAAATGCCGGCGATGATGCCGTCTTCCACATAGACATCGCCTCGCCCGATCGCCGAACGAGAGGTCATCGGCAGCACGACGCCGCCTTGGATCAGGATTCTGGTCACAAACATCCTCCCTCTTCATGCCACGTTGCCGCAGGGGGCAACGGAAACCATCGTGTTACTTCGTTTCCACCATCGCCCGGAGCGACTCCAGGTAGGGGGGACGGAAAACGCCGCGGTCGGTGATAAAAGCCGTCACCAGTTCAGCCGGAGTGACGTCGAAGGCCGGGTTGTAGACAGGCACGCCCGGCGGCGCAGTGATCGACTCGCCGACACGGCGAACCTCTTCGGCGTCGCGCTCCTCGATGGGGATCTCCTGACCCGTGGCGAGACTCAGGTCAAAGGTAGAGGCAGGCGCCGCCACATAAAAGGGGATGCCATGGGCTTTCGCCGCCAAGGCCACCCCGTAGGTGCCGATTTTATTGGCCACATCGCCGTTGGCGGTGATCCGGTCGGCGCCGACGATGACCAGGTCGACCAGTTTCTGTTTCATCACATAGGCGGCCATGGAATCGGTGATCAGGGTGACGGAAATTCCGTCCTGCATCAGTTCCCAGGCGGTCAAGCGCGCCCCTTGCAGGAGGGGCCGCGTCTCGTCAGCGAAGACGGAGATCTCCTTGCCGGCATGGTGAGCCGCCCGGATGACGCCCAGCGCTGTGCCATATCCGGCCGTCGCCAGGGCGCCGGCGTTGCAGTGGGTCAAGATGCCCGCGCTCTCCGGAATCAACTCAAGGCCATACTGACCCATCTGCTCATTCATGGCGCGGTCTTCATCGAAGATCGCCTTGGCCTCGGCCAGGAGGCGCTCCTGTTGTTGCTTGACGCTGTATGTTCGAATGTCTGCGAGGACGGCGGCCATGCGCCGCAAAGCCCAGAAGAGGTTGACCGCCGTCGGGCGCGTCTTCCCCAGATCGATGATGGCCTGTTTTACCTCAGCCTCAAACTCGCCCGGGTCCTCGCCGGTGTAGTTGAGGGCCGCCAGGGCGACGCCGAAGGCGGCGGCAGCGCCGATGGCCGGGGCGCCGCGAACCTTCAGTTTTTTGATGGCGTCACAGAGGATGATGTGATCCCAGCATTCGATATATTCTTCCACGAGAGGGAGTTTGGTCTGATCCAGAAGCAGCAGGTGATCGTCCTGCCAGCGCATCGTATCCAACGGTGATCCCCTTCCCCTTACAGTTTGAATCCGCCGAATTCAGCCAGCGCATGCTGGCACTCGCAGTCGGCTTCCGGTTCCAACATGGCGATGGTCCGCATGGTCATCCGCTTGATGTTCTCGATGTTCGCCTTCATGGCGTCGAGGACTTCCATATGGGTCAGCACCTGCGGCGAGATGCCGGCGGCGAAGTTCGTCACCATGCAGACGGTGGCGTAGCACATCTCCGCTTCCCGGGCCAACACGGCTTCGGGAACGCTCGTCATGCCCACCAGATCGCCGCCCAGGAGCTTGTACATGCGAATCTCGGCGGGCGTTTCAAAGCGCGGTCCGTCGGTGCAGACGTAGACGCCGCCGTCATGGGCGCTCAATTGCTCCGCCTTGGCCGCCTCCAGCATCGCCTGCCGGATCCGCCCGCAGTAGGGGTGGGTCACGTCGGTGTGAATCACGCCGGCGGCGCCGCCCTCAAAAAAGGTGCTCGGCCGCGCCTTCGTGAAGTCGAGGAACTGATCGATGACGACCAGGCTGTTCGTCCCCATCGACTCGTTGAGCGAACCGACGGCGGCTGTGGCGATGATCTGCCGCACGCCAAGCCGCTTCAGCGCCAAAATATTGGCCCGGTAGTTGACGAGATGGGGAGGGACGGAGTGTCCCTCCTCATGGCGATTCATAAAGACGATATCTCTGCCGGCGTAGCTGCCCACTTTGACGGACACCGTCCCATAGGGCGTTTCCACTTTGACATCACGGGGATCGTTCAACATGGACGGATCATAGACACCCGTCCCGCCAATGATGGCGATCGAAGCCTTCAACCGGGATTCCTCCTTCTATCGCTGACAAGCATGCCGTTCATATACACATTGGTCGTGGGCACATCGACAATGGTGATGACCACGTTTTCTGTTTTGGCGCCGCAGTGTTGGACGAGAGCCTCCTTGATGGCCTCCGTGGCTGCGCGCTTCTGATCTTCTGTGCGGCCTTCGAGCATGGTGATGTTGACAATGGGCATGATGACTCCTCCTTCATCGGTTGTCTTTTCATTGGCACGGCCTCTGTTTGGCCCGTTGATCCAATCCGCCGGCGCGCCGGCCGGTCCTTGCCTCCAGGTTCTTCGCTAACCGAACAACGCGCGGGCAAATTCAGGGGGATCAAAGTCGCGCAGGTCGTCCATCTTTTCGCCGATGCCGATGAATTTCACAGGCGCCTGCATCTCCGCCGCAATGGCCAGGATGACACCGCCCTTGGCCGTGCCGTCCAACTTGGTCAAGACCAGACCGGTCAGGCCCACGGCCTCGCTGAAGAGGCGCGCCTGGCTGACGGCGTTCTGTCCCGTCGTCGCGTCGAGGACCAGCAGGGTTTCATGAGGCGCGCCAGGCAAGGCGCGGTCGAGGACCCGGTTGATCTTGCTCAGTTCGTTCATCAGGTGGGATTTGTTGTGCAGGCGGCCGGCTGTGTCGATGATCAACAGGTCGACACCGCGGCTCTTGGCGGCCTGGACAGCATCAAAGGCGACAGCGCTCGGGTCGGCCCCCTCCTGGTGGCGGATGACCTCCACGCCGACACGCTGGCCCCAGATCTCCAACTGATCGATCGCCGCCGCCCGGAAAGTGTCGCCGGCGGCCAGGAGCACCTTGCGGCCTTCCTGCTTCCACCGGTGGGCCAGTTTGGCGATGGTCGTTGTCTTGCCCACGCCGTTGACACCGACGATGAGGACAACCGTGGGCTGATGATCGAGGGCGACTGTCTGAGCCTGGTCACCGAGGATGCGGGCGACCTCTTCCTGGAGCAGATCCTTGATCCGCGACGGATCGCTGATCTTCTGTTCCTTCACCGTCCGGCGCAACCGTTCCACCAGATCAAGGGACGTCTCAGCGCCCACATCAGCGCTGATCAGCGCCTCTTCCAACTCCTCAAAGAGTTCTTCATCGATCTTGGGCCGGCCCGTTACGAGGGCCTCCACTTTATCGACCAGGTTTTGCCGCGTTCGAGTGAGACCTTCTTTCAATCGGCTGAAAAAACCGGTCACCGTTCCACCTCCGTCGAAATCACAAGTAGTATCCGAAATCATCCAATATTTATCCTTAGGTCCGAATCCCTATCCTTTTCGGACGAGGCGACACCCTTAGGCGCTGTTTTCGTCGGGCCGCGTCATGCGCACCGATACCAACTTGGAAACGCCGGCCTCTTGCATTGTCACGCCGTAGAGGTAGTCGGCGCTTTCCATCGTCCCTTTGCGGTGGGAGATGACGATAAACTGACTCTTCTCGGAGAGACTCTGAAGGTACCGGCCGAAGCGGGCCACATTGGCTTCGTCCAGGGCCGCTTCGATCTCATCGAGGACGCAGAAAGGGCTTGGCCGGACTTGGAGCAGCGCAAAGAGCAGAGCGATGGCCGTCAGCGCCCGTTCGCCGCCGGAAAGGAGGGACAGGTTGACCAGTTTTTTTCCGGGCGGCTGGGCGAGGATGTCCACACCGGTGGTCAACAGATCTTCCGGATGGGTGAGCACCAACTCCGCCCTGCCTCCTTGGAAGAGGTCGACAAAAACATCGCCGAAGCGGCTGTTGATTTCCGTAAACGCCTGTCCGAAGCGGCGCACCATGATCCCTTCGATCTCGCCGATCACCTGCTCCAGCGTGGCTTTCGCCGCCATGAGGTCCTCATGCTGTCGGGAGAGGAACTGAGCGCGCTCTTGCAACCGCTCCTCCTCTTCGATGGCCAGGAGGTTGACGGGCCCCATCTCCTTTTGCTGTGCCCGCAGGTGGTTCAACTGCTTTTGGGCCGCCCGGCGGTCTTCAGGCCGGCGCGCCTGCTCGCGCGCCTCTTCAGGCGTCAGTTCCCACTGTTCCGCCAGGCGTTGGGTGAGGGTGACCGTCTCTGCCTCAAAACGAGCCTGTTTCACCTCTTGCTGGTGAACCGTTTCCCACAGGGGTTGCACCTCGGCGGCCACCGCTTTGCGCTGTTCCACCGTCTCTTTATGGCGTCGATCCGCTTCAGCCTGCTCCGCCTGACGCAATCGCACCTGCTCCGAGGCCTCCGCCTCATCGGCGATACGCAGGGCCAGCTCCTTCTGTAACTGTCCCTGGTCGGCGACGGAAGCGGCCATTTCCTCGTTCGCCGTCCGGCAGCGTTGTTCCTTCTCGGCGATTTCTTTTTCGTTCTTGCCGATCTCCATGCGCAGAGCGGCCAGGGACTGGTCCACGCCCCGGATCTCCTCTTCCAGACGGGCGAGGGACAACTGCCACTGGGTCAGGTCGTCGCGGTCCTCTTCCCCCGCTGCGCGCAGGCGAGTCAACTCGCTCTGACGGTCATTCATGGCGGCCTCAAGGGTTCCCCCTTCCGTCTCGCCGGAAAGGAGTTCCCCTTGCAAACGAGCCTTCGCTGCGAGCTGTTGGGTCAGTTCATCGCCCAGGAGGGCCAGTTCCCCCTCGACACCGCGGATCTGGCGCTCTTCCTGGTCGACACTCCGCTGCAAACGGGCGAGTTCAGCCGTATTGGCGGCCTTTTCGGCATCCAAAAGAGCAAGCGCCTTTTCCCGTTCCTGGATCTGCCCTTTGATACGCCCGATCTGCTCAGCCGCTTCCTCCCGCTGCTGTTTGAGATCGCTGACAGCCAAACCTAGGGTCTGTTCCTCCTCGGCCAGGAGCGCCAACTCACGGCGACGCAGAAAGGTCTGACCGCCTCGCTGGCTCTGACTGCCGCCGGTCACACTGCCACCCGGCTGCAAGAGGTCTCCTTCCAGGGTGACGATCCGCCACTGGTGGCGCGTCTGCCGGGCGAATTGAAGAGCCCCTTGCAGGTTTTCCATCACCAGGGTTCTGCCCAAGAGGAATCGCACGGCCGGCATGTGGGCCGCCTCGCAACGGACGAGGTCGGCGGCGCAACCGACCACCCCCGGTTGCTGGAGCACCTCCCGGCTCGGCCCCCCGTATACCTGGAGACTTTTTAAGGGAAGAAAAGTGGCCCGCCCCTTGCGTGTCGCTTTCAGATGCTCAATCGCGCCGCGGGCCCCTTGATCGTCTTCGGTGACGATGTTCTGCATCCCGCCCCCCAAGGCCACTTCCATGGCCGTTTCCAGGCCGGGCGGTACGTCGATCAGATCGCTGAAGACGCCGAGAATCCCTTTCATTTTCGGATTGCCAGCCTTTACCTGAGCCAGCACCTCACGAACGCCGTAGGCAAAGCCCTCATAGGATTTCTCCATGGCTTCGAGGGCTTTGTGACGAGCCGAGACCTCCTGCCAACGCCGCATCGTCTGGCTCAGTTGGTGTTCCAACTCATTCGACTGGCCTTTCCACTGGGCGATCCGGGCGGCGTCAGCGTCCACCTCGGCCTGTCGTTCCGCTCGCTCCTTCGCCCGTCCATCGGCTTCGCGGAGCAGCCGCTCCGCTTCCCCCTTCAATTCGGCGATACGGCCATGGGAACGCTCCCGCTCCTCTTCCAGCCGTCGAACCTGCGCCTCCTGACGGGCAGCGCGCAAGTCCGCCTCGTGCAACTGCGTTCGCAGCCGCGCCAGACCTTGGGCCGAATCAAAGAGCTTACGACGCAGGGCGTCGATCTCCTTTTCCACCGTCGCGACGGCGTCCCGGGCAGCGGCGTTGCGGGTGAGCCGCGCGTCCACCTCCCGCCGGGCGCCGGCCAATTGCTCGGCCACCTGTTCCCGCCGCCCCCGCTGTTCCTCTTCCCGGCGGCGCAGGTCGGCCAGGGCCAACCTCGATTGTTCCGTTTCCCTCATCAACAACTGTTGCTGCGTCTCCAGCCCCTTGATCCGTTCCTGGACCACGTTCAATCGTCCTTGCAACGTGATCACCTGTTCCGAACGGCGGTGGGCCTCCTGCCTGACCGCCATCAGCGCCTCTTCCGACTGCCGGGCGGTCAGGGCAGCGTCGGCCTCTGCGCCTTCCAGCGTAGCCAACTGGGCTTCTTTTTCCCAGAGGAGCGCCGAAAAGCGGTCTAATTCCAGGCGCGTCTGTTCCATCGTCGCCGTCATCTCTTCGAAATCGACGACGAGCAGCCCCAGTTCAACCTCTTTCCGCTCCACCTCAACGGCCTGGTAGCGGCGGGCCAGTTCCGCCTGGCTGCTGATGGCCGCCAACTGCTGTTCCAACTCGGCGATGATATCGCCGAGGCGGATCAGGTGCTGTTGGGTCTCCTCCAGCTTTTTGACGGCCTCCCGCTTGCGGTTGCGGTAGCGGACGATGCCGGCCGCCTCCTCGATCAGGGCGCGCCGATCCTCGGGACGGGACGACAAGACCTCGTCAACCCGCCCCTGACCGATGATCGAGATGCCCTCCCGGCCCAGGCCCGTATCGGAAAAAAGATCCTGCAGGTCCCGCAGGCGGCAGGGACTCCGGTTTAAAAGGTAGTCGCTGTCACCGGAGCGAAAGACGCGCCGCGTCACCGTCACCTCGCGGAAGTCGACTGGGAGCATCCCTTTTTCATTGTCCAAGGTGAGGGAAACCTCAGCCATCCCGACCGGCTTTCGCCGGTCCGAACCGGCGAAGATGACATCTTCCATCTTCGAGCCCCGGAGGGACCGGGGGCTCTGTTCCCCGAGGACCCAGCGAATGGCGTCGGCCACATTCGATTTCCCGGACCCATTGGGGCCGACAACAACGGTCAAGCCGGGGGAAAGCAGGATTTCCGTTTTATCCGCAAAAGATTTAAAACCGTTCAATTCGATGCGTTTTAGAACCAATTCCCGATTCCTCCCGAAAAATTCCTCTTCATTGTAGCATAGGCCTTTAGGGGGAACAAGAAAGGGGCAAAAAAGAAAAACTGCCCGTTGCCGGACAGCCTCTTTGATCTATAGAGCAGCTATGCGGTTTTATGTAGGTTCATGCTTACCGAGGCTCAACGATGAATTTGATGGCCGTCCGTTCTTCCCCGTCGATGGCGATCTCCACAAAGGCAGGGATGGTGATCAGATTGATGCCATTGGGAGCGACAAACCCCCGGGCAATGGCGATGGCCTTGATCGCCTGGTTAACCGCGCCGGCCCCCACCGCTTGAATCTCAGCTCGACCTTTCTCACGGAGGATGGCGGCCAATGCTCCTGCTACCGATTTGGGATTTGATTGTGCCGATACCTTTAGCCCTTCCATTTAGACAGTTCCCTCCTAGCCATGTTCGTTATCTTCGTCCTATGGGTCCAAGGTGTGGGGTTGCCTTTTGCTGGCTTGACTTGCCATCGCTTAACTCTTTTCTCTATAGGCAAGGAAATATCCTGCATTTTCCTTCCACATTGCCTATACATTTTTCAAGCATTTCTTTTCCTTGGAATTCCACTTTGTCGACGCTTGTCCGAGGAGATCGATAAATTTAGCCAAATAACTTACTTTTTTCGGATTTATCTTTCGCAGTTAAACAGTCAGGTCGATATTATCATCAACATGAAACATATTATGTCGAAAGAGACTGTCACATTTAATCGATTTTCACGGAACAATGTCGATAAGTAGATTTTAGATCAAGCACAACAGGCTACATAACGCCTTTCGGTAGCAGAAAAAGCAAAGACTCCCGCCCTTTTCTCGATCGGCGAGAGTCTTTCGGCTGTAAGGGCTTTCAGCCCCGCCTCTTCATTCAATCGTATTCGCCCACGCAAAACCGGCGAATAAACTCCTTTTGCGCTAACCGGCATGCTGTTCGTCCATCGCAGGCCAACTGCCAATCGCCATGAAAGGGGGGCTCCCCGCCCGTCTGGACCGTTGAAGCGACGGTCACACCCGAAATCGGCAAGGGGGCGGCGGCATTCACCTGACGCAGCAACCACTGCCGGTGACCGGTGACAAGGGAACGCGCCTGCACGGGAACGATCAACTCATAGGCCGCCGCCTCGGCACTGGCCGGCCTTTCCCTGTGATGGGCGAGAAAACGGCTGATCAACGCCAGGCTATAGCGGTAGGCGAGATACCGGCTGACCCACTCACCGAGACTGGGCGACAGAGGTCCGGCCAGGGTCGATTGGTCACATTGCTCTCCCGGCATCAACCCCCAGCGGATCACAGGAACGCCATGGAAGGCGCAGAGAGCCGCCATGCGCGACAAGAGTCGCAATGTCCGCCCCCATCCCCAGGGTTGATACTTCCCCTTCATCCACAGTTGCGCCAGTGGGCTGTCTTTGAGCACAAGGGTGGGATGGATGCGCAAGAAGTCAGCCTTTACCCAGAGACACTCCTGCAACGACGACAAGGCGCCCCGTTCATCATCCCCCGGCAAGCCGGTCATCAGATGGATGCCGACACGCAGACCGGCTTGCTTCAAGAGCCGGACAGCCCGAACCGTATTGCCGGGTCCATGCCGCCTGCCGGCTTTCTCCAGAACCGACGGATCCATCGACTGTGCCCCCACCTCGACGATGGACACGCCATACCGGAGCAAGCGTTCCACCGTGGCATCATCAATGCCGTCCGGCCGGGTGGACAGCCGCAGATGGCTGACGCCCTCCTTGCCGATCCAACGCCCGGCTGCCGCCAGCAAGCGCTCCTGGGCATCATAAGGGAGCATAGTAAAGGAGCCGCCGTAAAAAGCGATTTCATGCTCGGCTTCTCTCATCACCCCCTTCCGGCTGCTTAGATACCGGCGAACCGTATCGTCGACAGCCTCCGGCTCCGGCAGTCCCTGTTCCCCTGTCAACCCCTCCTGGTTGCAGTAGAGGCAGCGACCGGGACAGCCCAACTGGGGGATAAAAATAGGGATGATCATGCCATCATCCCTTTCTTCCGGCCCATTCCCGCATCGCCCGGCCTGCCGCTTGTTGTTCCGCTTCTTTTTTCGTGCGACCTTGGCCGTCAGCGATCACAGTGCCGTTGACCATGACTGCCGCCACAAAACGCTTGTCATGATCAGGGCCGCTCTCGTCAAGGATGCAGTAGCGAATGTCGGCAGGGCCGCTGCGCTGCACCCACTCCTGAAAGGCCGTCTTGTTGTCGCCGCTGACCAGGTTCTGGGGATTCTCCAGAGCGTCGCCGAAGAGGTCCAGGATGAAGCGTCGAGCCGCCTCGATGCCGCCGGCCAGGAAGAGCGCGCCGATCACCGCCTCCAGGGCGTCCGCCAGGATCGATGGCTTCTCCCGCCCGCCGCTGGTCTCCTCGCCCCGGCCGAGTTTCAGCCAAGCGCCGAGGCCCAGCCGTCGCGCCCCCTCGGCCAGGTTGGCCTCACAGACGACAGCCGCCCGGCGGCGAGACAGTTCTCCCTCTGTCCAGTTGGGATAGCGGGCGAACAACCGCTCTCCGATCACCAACCCCAGCACGGCGTCGCCCAAGAACTCCAACCGCTGGTTGTGCTCCTGCGGCGCCTGGGGGTTCTCATAGGCGAAGGAGGGATGAGTCAGGGCCATCTCCAATGTAGTCAGGTGTTCTCCGGCGATGCCGATCCGCCGGGCAAATTCGGACGGGTGATTGGGTGCTTTTTTCATGAGTTCACCTCAGACAAAAGATCCCCGTGGCCATACGGACACGGGGAGTCTCGAAAAAATCTTCCGCATAACACAGAGCGGATAAGGGCGCAGGTTACTTTACTCCCCGGGGCGGTACTTGCGAATCGCCATGGTGGCGTTGTGACCGCCAAATCCAAAGGTGTTGGAGATGGCCGTGTTCACAACTATTTTGCGCGCCTCGTGGGGAACATAATCAAGATCACAGCCCTCACCTGGGTTATCCAGGTTGATCGTCGGGGGAATGATGTCGTCATGGACAGCCAAGGCGGAGGCGATCAACTCGATCCCGCCGGCGGCGCCGAGCAGGTGGCCGGTCATGGACTTGGTCGAGCTGATGGCCACTTTGTGGGCCGCATCGCCAAAAACCGACTTGATGGCCAGCGTTTCGTAGTAATCGTTTTTCTCCGTCGCCGTGCCATGGGCGTTGATGTAGCTGATATCCTCCGGCTTCAGGCCCGCATCGTTCAATGCAGCCTGCATCGAACGGGCGGCGCCTTCGCCGTTCGGCGCCGGGTCAGTGATGTGGTAGGCGTCACAGGAAGAACCGTAGCCGACCACTTCCGCATAGATGCGAGCGCCGCGGGCGAGGGCGTGTTCCAGTTCCTCAAAGACGAGAATGCCCGAGCCTTCGCCCATGACGAAACCGCTGCGGTCACGATCAAAGGGGCGGCTGGCTTTGGCCGGCTCGTCGTTGAGCGTCGACATGGCCTTCATGGAACAGAAGCCGGCAAAGGCGAGCCGGACGATGGACGCCTCGGTCCCACCGGTCAACACGGCCTTGCAGTCGCCACGCTGGACGAGCCGGAAAGCGCTGCCACAAGCGTTTGTCGCCGAGGCGCAGGCCGTCACCACCGTCTCGCTCGGTCCGCGCAGGTTCAAATGCATGGAGATATAACCGGCGGCCATGTTGGAAATCATCATGGGCACGAAGAAGGGGCTGATCCGGCCGACGCCTTTTTGCATCATCACCTTGGCCTGGTCCTCAAAGGTTTCCATGCCGCCGATGCCACAACCGAGAACGACGCCGAAACGGTCCCGGTCCACCGTATCGAGATCAAAACCGGCATCCTCGATGGCCATCTTGGCCGCGGCGACGCCAAATTGAGAGAAACGATCCATCCGCCGCGCTTCCTTGCGGTCGAGAAACTGAGTGGGTTCAAAATCTTTTACTTCACCGGCAACCTGAGTCGGAAGATCGCTGGCGTCAAAACGGGTGACAGGGCCGATGCCGGATACGCCGTTGGTCAGAGCAGACCAGAACTTCTCCTTGCCTGTCCCTACGGGCGATACCACGCCGACACCCGTGATGACTACGCGCTTGTTCATGATGTGTGCACACACTCCTTAATACGCTTCCACTTCCTGCAAGAGGTTCTGAATGATCTGGCGAACGGGCAGGATCTCCTTGATCCGCTCCACATGCTCGCCCGAAAAAACAAGACCTGTCTCCATATCGCCTTTTTGGGCCTTGTCGAGGGCGTCAACAATACAGAACCATCTCGAACAGTGCTTTAAGCACCCCACGCAGTTTTTCGGCGAAACATCCACACCGTCCGTCAGCTTGTGCCAGAAGGGATTTTTCAGTCCCCTGCCCGGCAATCCAACAGGACTGTCGATCAGAACCACATCGTCATGGTTGGAACGCAGGTACAGTTCTTTAAATTCCGGCGCGGCTGCCGATTCCTCGCTGGCAGCGAAACGGGTGCCCATCTGGACACCGCTGGCGCCCATTTTTAGGACCTCGACGATGTCATGCCCGTCGATAACACCGCCGGCAGCGATGACCGGGATGGTAACGGCCTCCACCACTTCCGGCAGTATCTTTTTCATCGGTTCATCGGTGCCCAAGTGCCCGCCGGCTTCCTTGCCTTCGACAACGACAGCGGCGGCGCCTAGTTTTTGAGCCATTCTCGCCAAACGGGCCGAGGAAACGATGGGGACGATCGGTGTGCCCGATTCCTTCCCCCACTGGAACATATCGCGGGAAAATCCAGCTCCGGATACGACAAGATCGATACCTTCATCGATCGCCGTCTTCACCAGACTGGGAAACTCGCGTGCTGCAAAGAGACAGTTGATGCCAATGATCCCTTTGGTCCGTCTCCGGGCCTCTCGGATCTCTTCCCTCAGTTCCTCCAGCGACATGCCTGTCACTGCGATGAGGCCGATCCCGCCTTCATTGGCAACGGCCGCCGCCAGGGGCGCCGTCGATATACGAATGGCCATACCGCCTTGCATGATGGGCAACTTGGCCACGTGATGGCCGATCTTCAACTCCGGAAGCTTCACCGATTATACTCCCCCAAAATGTCCTTTGGTCTGCGCCAAGGATAAATCGCTGCATATGTTGCGAAGAAAAGGGGCCTATCCTCTATAGGCAGGAAGCCCCGTAACGATACGGGACTTCCGAATTGCACTTTGTTTTATCGGTTTTTGCTTACTGATTTTCCTTGATGTAATCGACAGCCGCCCCAATGGTCTTGATCTTCTCCGCATCCTCGTCGGGAATCTCGATATCGAATTCTTCTTCCAACGCCATAACCAGTTCAACAATATCCAAAGAGTCAGCGTTCAGATCCTCAAAAGAAGTCTCCATGGTGACTTCTTCATCTTCAACTCCTAATTGTTCCACCACGATGGCTTTGACCTTTTCTAAAATGGATGACACGTCTTTCACCTCCTTTAAATACTAGGCCATGACCAATCCGCCGTCGACGTTGATCGTCTGGCCGGTGATGTATGCCGCATCTTCAGAAGCCAGGAAAGTGACCACTTTCGCGACATCTTCCGGTTGCCCCATCCGCCCCAAGGGAATGGACTGGACAAAGGTTTCCCGCACCTCAGCTGACAATTTTTCTGTCATGTCTGTCTGGATGTAGCCAGGGGCCACAGCGTTGACCGTGACGTTGCGGGAGCCCACTTCTTTCGCGACCGTCTTTGTAAAAGCGATCACGCCGGCTTTGGCAGCGGCGTAGTTGGCTTGACCGGCATTGCCCGTCTGACCCACAACGGAAGTAATGTTGACAATGCGCCCATATCGCTGTTTGATCATCGTTTTGATGACAGCCTTGGTGCAAAGATAGACGCCTTTTAAATTGGTGTCCAAAACCTTGTCCCAATCGTCTTCTTTCAGGCGCATTAACAGATTATCCCGGGTGATGCCCGCGTTATTCACCAGCACATCGAGCCGTCCGAAGGCGTCCAGCGCCTTCTGAATCATGGCGTCCACCTGATCCGGCTGGGATACGTCTGCCTGTACGGCAAAGGCCTTGCCTCCCGCCGCAATGATCTCGTCGACAACAGCATTCGCCTTGTCGGCGCTCCCGGCATAGTTGACGGCGACGGCATAGCCCTTGGCCGCCAGTTGGAGGGCGATGGCTCGTCCGATCCCGCGCGATCCGCCGGTGATCAAGGCCGCCCGCATGTCTACACCCATTTTATCCACTCTCCCCCTAAGATGCAAGAACCTTTTGGCAGGCCCATCCTAGGCCTGGATATCGCCTGCCGATAGGACATCGGCGCCTTTGATGATCTTGCGGGCCAGCCCGGCGAGCACCTTCCCCGGACCGACTTCGACAAAGCGGGCGACGCCCTGATCGGCCAAGAACCGGATCGATTGCTCCCACCGGACGGGATGGTCCACCTGGAGGATCAGGTTTTCCCGCACGGCCTCTTTGTCGCGAACAGGCGCCGCCGTCACGTTGGCCACCAGGGGGACTACCGGATCGGCGATGGCCGCCGCCCGGAGCACCTCAGCCATCCGCTCCGCCGCCGGCTCCATAAGGGAGCAGTGAAAGGGGGCGCTCACATTCAAGGGAATGGCGCGCTTGGCGCCAGCCGCTTTGGCCAGTTCCATCGCCTTCTCCACCGCCAGGTTGTCACCAGCGATGACCACCTGGCCGGCGCCGTTGAAGTTGGCCGGTTCGACGACAGCCGACGCAGCGGATGACGCCTGACGGCAAACAGCCTCGACGGCATCCGCCTCTAAACCCATGATGGCCGCCATGGTTCCGCGACCGGCGGGCACCGCCTCCTGCATGAAGAGCCCCCGCTGGCGCACGAGACGCAACCCCTCGGCCAGGGTCAGGCTGCCTGCCGCCACGAGCGCCGAATACTCGCCCAGGCTGTGGCCGGCCATCCAGTCAGCTGTCATCCCCTTCGCCGCCGCCACGCGGTAATAGGCGATCGACGTGGCCAGGAGGGCCGGCTGGGTGTTCGCCGTCAGGCGAAGTTCCTCTTCCGGGCCTTCAAAGCAGAGTTTGCTGAGGGAAAAACCGAGCGTGTCGTCGGCTTCGGCGAAAACCTCCCGGGCTTCCGCATAATCGCGAACCAGATCGGCGCCCATGCCGACAAACTGGGAGCCCTGCCCGGGAAACATAAACAATGTCTGTGCCATTTACGCCTCCTGTGTTCCTGCCGCCAGGCCGCCCATGCGGGCGAGCACCTTTTGGGTTTCGGCCATAATTTCCTCGATGATCTCGCCGGCCTTTTGTTCCCGGCAGACCATGGAGGCCACCTGACCGGCCATGACCGAGCCCATCTCCACATCGCCATCCACCATGGCCATGCGCAGCTTGCCGACGCCAAGGGCTTCCAACTCCTCGGCCGAGGCAGACCGCCGTTCCAACTCTTCAAACTGGCGAACGAGCTTGTTCTTGAGCACTCGAACGGGATGGCCTGTCGGACGTCCGGTCACGACAGAGTCGCGGTCTTTCGCCTTGAGCACCATCGTCTTCACGTTCGGGTGGATCGTGCACTCGCTGGCGCACATGAACCGGGTGCCCATCTGCACGCCCACAGCGCCCAGGCCGAGGGCCGCCGCAAACTGGCGCCCATCGGCAATGCCGCCGGCGGCGATGACCGGGAGTTTGACCGCATCGACGATCTGGGGAACGAGGGCCATCGTCGTCAGTTCACCGACGTGGCCGCCCGACTCCATCCCTTCGGCGATCAAGGCGTCGACGCCGGACTTCTCCAACCGCTGGGCCAGCGCCACAGCGGAGACGACGGGAATAACCTTGGTGCCGATTTCCTTCAGGCGAGGGATGTACTTGCCGGGGTTGCCGGCGCCGGTGGTGATCACCGGAACGCGGTGCTCAATGATCCGATCGATGATGGCGTCCACATGGGGAGACATGAGCATCACATTGACGCCAAAGGGCTTCGATGTGCGGGCTTTGATTTTTTTGATCTCATTGTCCAGCCACTCGGCCGGCGCCTGTCCGGCGCCGACAATGCCCAAGCCGCCGGCCTCCGAAACTGCTGCAGCCAGTTCTGCTGTGGCCACCCACGCCATCCCGCCCTGGAGGATGGGATAGCGAATGCCCAAAAGCTCACACAAAACGGTTTTCACGAGATTCCTCCTAAGCCAAACTCAACAACGACTGTGATAATGAATGATAAAGCCTACTGTTGCCGCCGATTCCATTCAATGGCCATGCTCCCCCAGGTCAACCCGGAACCGAAGCCGACCAGCAACAGGCGATCGCCTGCCTGCACCTTCCCTGCGCGCACGACCTCATCAAGGGCCACCGGGATGGACGCCGCCGACATGTTGCCGCAGCGGTCCAGATTGACGGCCACTTTTTCCATCGACAGGCCAAGCTTCTTGGCCGCCGATTCGATGATGCGCAGGTTGGCCTGGTGCGGAATCAGCATATCGATCTCTTCCTGCTGCCAGCCGGCGGTGTCAAGGGACTTCTGAGAGGCTTCGCCGATGACGCGGACGGCGAATTTGTAGACCTCTTTGCCGTTCATCTTGACAAAATGGTCACCGGCTTCGATGGTCGCTGCCGATGCGGGCCGGCGGCTGCCGCCGGCGGGGACGGTGATCAGTTCACCGCCGGAACCGTCGGCGCCCAGATGAAAGGCCTGGAATCCGCCCTCCTCGACAGGTCCGAGCAGCGCCGCGCCGGCGCCGTCGCCAAAGAGCACACAGGTGTTCCGATCGCCGTAATTCATAAATTTCGATAAGACCTCGGCGCCGATGACAAGAACATGGCGGTACATGCCGGTGGCGATAAACTGGGCGCCGACAGCGCAGCCGTAAATAAAGCTGGTGCAAGCCGTCTCCAAGTCGAAGGCGGCAGCCTTGCGGGCGCCCATCTTCTCAGCGGCGAGACAGGCCGACGCCGGCAGGAAGGCGTCAAAGGTGCAACTGCCGACAATGACCAGATCGACGTCCTCAGGCGCTACACCGGCCGCTTCCAAGGCGCGGGCGCCGGCGACAGCGGCGAGGTCGCTCACAGCCTCCTCGGGAGCGGCCACATGGCGCTCTCGAATCCCTGTCCGCGTGACGATCCACTCGTCGTTCGTCTCCACCATGGACTCAAATTCCTTGTTCGTCATGATCCGCTCCGGGAGATAGGAACCAGTGCCCAAGATACCTACTTTTTTCAACATACCGGCTCCGCCTTTCCGGGGATATGTTCCTGTATGGCCGCGATGAAGTTCTGCTGCACACCCTGACGAGCTACCCGCAGGGCATTTTTGATCGCTTTGGCCTTCGACGATCCATGACAGATAATCGACACCCCATTGACCCCCAACAGGGGCGCGCCGCCGTATTCGGCGTAATCGAGGCGCTTGCCCATGCCCCGCAGGGCCGGTGTGGCCAAAAAGGCGCCCACCTGGGCCATGCGACTGTTTTTCAACTCATCCTTGATCATCGTCTTCAAGGCGCTGACCATGCCCTCGCCAAACTTCAACACCACGTTGCCCACAAATCCGTCGCAGACGATCACATCAGCGCGGCCGAAAAAGAGATCGCGACCTTCCACATTGCCGATAAAACGCAAGGGCGCTTCTCGAAGCATCCCATAGGCGCCGAGGACCAGTTCGTTCCCCTTCGTCTCCTCCTCGCCGATGTTGAGCAAGGCGACACGGGGGTTGGCGATCCCCATCACCCTTTCGGCATAGACACTGCCCATATGGGCGAACTGCAGCAGGTTCTTCGGCTTGGCCTCCGAGTTGGCGCCCACGTCGAGCAGCAGTTTGCCGCCCTCCAGCGTGGGCAGGATCGTGGCGATGGCCGGCCGGTCGATGCCGCTGATGCGCCCCAAGCCAAGGAGGGACGCCGCCATTTGAGCGCCTGTCGAACCGGCAGATACAAGGGCCTGGGCGCGCCCCTCCTTGACGAGTCTCGTCGCCACGACGATCGAGGCGTCTTTTTTCTTGCGGAGGGCGGTGGCCGGCGATTCATCCATGGCGATGACTTCCGACGCAGCGACAACCTCGATGCGCGAACGGGCACCGGCGGAGGCTTCTGCGAGCAGCGGCTCGATGGCGTCGGGACGCCCTACGAGCAGGATCTGCAGGTTCAGTTCCTCTGCCGCCTCGATCGCGCCTTTGACGATCTCTCCCGGTGCATGATCACCGCCCATGGCGTCCAGCGCAATGCGCAATCCCATTTCCCCCTTAGGTCCCAGCGATTTTATCGCGTGCGGTCACATAGAATTTACCGGAAAAAACAACTTCATTGTTTACCGTGCTGACGATGCGGATGATATTGCGGGCGCCGACGACGCGGACCGCCTCTGCCCTGGCGACGACAGTTTCGCCGAAACGGACAGGGCGCCGGTAACGGACCCGGGAAAGGCCGGTCACCGCCACCGTGGCGTCGACAACGGCCACAGCCAACGAGTTGGCCTGAGCGAAGAGATAATGCCCCCTGGCGATCGCGGAGTTTTGCAGGAGCATCGCTTCCGTAACGAGGAGCCGCGATTCCGCCTCCCGGCCGAGCTGCAGGTGGGTGAGTTCACCGACGATCTCTTCACTGCTGAGAGAGCGGACCTCTTTCAACTTCTCGGCGGCCACCTGGCGTGTCCGTTCCCGCACCTCGGGAATGCCGATCTGCTGGCGATCCAGACGGATCGTCTGGATGCTCACCCCCAGCCGGCGCGCCAGTTCCCCGTCGGTGTAGAAGGGGTTTTCCTGCACGATCTGTTCCAGCGCAGCCAGACGGGCTTCTTTTTTCTCCCGCCCCCCCATGGCAATTCCCCCTGTACTCCACGGCAAGAAAAATCTTAGCACCTGCTAACAATTCAAAAGTATAGCGAAAGAGGGCCGATCGCGCAAGCCCCCGGCGCCAATTCGTTACCTATTATTCCCTTTTGCCCCAAAAGAAAAAGGCCTATACGCGATAGGCCTTTTTCAACAATGCATGATTGCTTATTCGGCTTTTTTGCCGACCTCCCGGTCGCGGTAAAAACCGCAGCTGGGGCAGACATGGTGGGGCATTTTCGGTTCATGGCACTGCGGGCAGGGACCAAAAGAAACCAATTCCAGTTTCTGGGTCGCCCGGCGCTGCCGGTTGCGCGATTTCGATCGCCGGTGCTGAGGAACACCCATCTCCTACACCTCCTTTTACGTCTCGGAACGCCCTTTGCCACTTAACAAGGCCTGGAGAGGGGATAACCGGGGATCGACCGGTTCATCCGAGCAGCCACAGGGTCCCTGCGCCAGCAATGCGCCGCATCGCGGACAGAGTCCGAGGCAATCCTCCTGACACAACACCTTCATCGGCAAGGCAAAGATGAGGCTTTCATGAAAAGCGGGGCTCAAATCCAGTTCCCCGTCTTTTTCCAAGGGATAGTTGGGGACTTCGCCCACTGGTTCCGCTTCTTCCGAGGCATCCGTCTCCGGGGCCGTCGTGAAGGTCGCTTCAACGGGAACGTGAAGTTCCATGTTCACCGGTGTCATACAGCGGTCACAGGCGCCAACCACCCGGGTCGTGAGACTGCCGCGGAAGCGGTATCCGCCTTCTTCCCGGGAGAGAAGCCCGTCCACATCGACAGCGCCCTCTAGGCGAAGGTCGCCGCCCAGGTCGGTCTCGTCCCGCCATTGACCAGTGAGGGGAACCGTCAGATTCCGTTCGCGGACTTTGAGCAACAAACCCCGATCAACTTGCACGAAGCTCACCTCTTTAGAAAACAACCAGCCATTATTATACAAAGGCACAGGGAGGATGTCAATGCTTCTGTCCCGGCTTTTATTTGAGGAGCCGGTAGGTGTCGCGAGCGATCATCAGTTCTTCATCCGTCGGCACGACCATGACACGGCAGGTGGCGCCGGCGGCGGACACATCGGCTTCGCCCCGTCCCTTGTTTTTCTCCTCGTCCAGTTGAACGCCCAGGTAGCCAAGGCCGCCGCAGATAGACCGGCGCATGGAGGCCGAGTTCTCGCCAAGACCGGCTGTAAAGACGATGACGTCGACACCGTTCATGACAGCAGCATAGGCGCCAATATATTTTTTAACACGATAGGCGAACATGTCAAGGGCCAGTCGGCACCGCTCGTCCCCCTTGGCGGCTCCTTCCTCCAAATCCCGGAAATCGCTGGAGACGCCAGAAACGCCGAGGACGCCGCTCTTTTTGTTCAGCAGATCATTGAGCTGGCCCGTCGTCAGTCCCTCTTTTTCCATCAGGAAGGGAACAGCGGCTGGATCCATATCACCGACACGGGTGCCCATGATTAGGCCTTCGAGGGGTGTAAAGCCCATCGAGGTGTCGACAGAACGTCCGCCGTCGACGGCGGTGATGGAGGCGCCGTTGCCGAGGTGGCAGGTGATGATCTTCAGGTCTTCCAGCGGCCGGCCGGCCATGGTCGCAGCCCGTTCGGCCACATACTTGTGGGAGGTGCCGTGGAAACCGTAGCGGCGAAGGGAATACTTCTGCGCCAGTTCGTAAGGGAGGGCGTAGTTGTAGGCGTAGTTGGGAAGGGTTTGGTGAAAGGCCGTGTCAAAGACGGCTGCCTGGGAAACGCCGGGCAGCATGTGCGAGCAGGCTTCAATCCCCATCACCGCCGGGGGGTTGTGCAGGGGCGCCACTTCAAAGAGGGCGCAGATTTCGGCCAGCGACTTCTCGTTGATGACAACCGAGTCGGAAAATCTATCTCCACCATGAACGACGCGATGGCCGACAGCGTTGATCTCACTCAACGACGAGACAACGCCATGGTCCTCATGGGTCAAGGCTTCGACGGTCAGTTGGATCGCCCGGTCATGGTTCGGGATCTCCGTCTCGATGACGACCTGGTCTTTGCCGGTCGGCCGATGCGTCAAGATCGAACCGTTCAGGCCGATCCGTTCAACCAGGCCCTTGGCGAGCAGCGCCTCTTTCTGCATATCAAAAACCTGGTACTTGAGCGAAGAACTACCAGAGTTGATAACCAAAACGATCATGAGGATCCTCCTTATATTTGTGACATTTTTCTTTAATATACCCTAATGGTCCACGGTTGTCACTTAAGCAGAAGATTTCGTCAAGATAATTATCTCGAAATCTTCAGAATTTTACAGTTCGTCGGGGGGATGTTGTCGATGGTCTCACTGGTCCCGCTCGTCCCCGGACCGCTTATCCTGACGGTTTTCTTTCTGCTCTTGACCCCGTTCATGGTCTTTTACCCGGCCGTGTCACTCTCCGCGGCGCGGGAGGGTTTACAACTCTGGTTGACCGTCTTGTTGCCGGCCCTCTTTCCCTTTCTGGTGGTCGCCGAACTGATCCTGGCGTTGGGATTGCCCCGGTTGGTCGGCGCAGTCTTGGAACCGCTGATGCGGCCCCTTTTTCGCCTGCCTGGCGCCGCCGCCGTCGTCGTCGCTGTAGGGTTTACCACAGGCTTTCCCGTCGGCGCGATCATGACAGCCCAGCTGATCCGCGAGGGCATGCTCACGGCTGCCGAAGGCGAGCGGCTCGTCCTGTTCACCAACAACGCCAGTCCGCTGTTCATGCTGGGCGCCGTCGGCGCCGGCATGTACGGATCGGCCGAGGTGGGACTGCTGCTGGCGGTCTCCCACTACGGCGCCAACCTGCTCGTCGGCCTGATCAGCGCCCGCCTCTCTCCGGAAGGGCGCTCCTCGGTTTCCTTGCCCTTCCGATACCGCTGGAAAGCGGAATGGCGCATCTTTTTGACCCAGTCCGTCCCCGCCGGGGAAACGCTGGGAGCGGCAATCGGCAAAGGGATGCACAGCATCCTGATCATTGGCGGTTATGCGATATTTTTCGTCGTTGCCTTCCGGCTTCTCTCGGCCGGCGGCCTATTGGCGCCTGCGCTGGCGCTGCTGGAAAGGGCGCTCCCCGCGCTTCAAGCGAGCCCGGAACTGGCGCCGGGTCTCCTGTCGGGGACGCTGGAGATGAGCATCGGCTGTCAACAGATTGCGGTGGCTCAAGCCCCCCTTTCCCAACGTCTTTGCACAACCGCCCTGATTCTGTCCTGGAGCGGACTCTCCATCTTGTCCCAGGTGGCGGCTTGTCTGGCCGGAACGGGCGTTCGCATGAGCCGCTATATCCTGGCTAGGCTGGCGCAAAGCCTTCTCTCCATGGCGATAGTCAGCCTGTGGCTGCCCTATATACCCACTTCGCTCGCCTCCGCCAACATCCCTCCCATCCTTGGTATCCGGCTCTGGCCTTTCTGGCCCGGTTTCTCCGGAACCGTTTATCTGATCCTAGCGTGCCTGCTCGCATTGTGGACGTTCGCCTTGAGACAAAAAGGTTGGCGACAAAAATAAAAAAGGGCGTCCCCAGACACCCTGCTGAAAACCGCTGCGTTGAAACAGGTAGCTCTTCACCCTGGCGCGAGGCTAAAACTCTTCCTCTCCCCGCTCCCACTGGGCTTGCAGTTCTTCCCGTCCTTTACGGACCGTGCTGACAGACTTGGTCAGGGTATGTTCGATTTGGCGAAGGACATCATCGGCATACTGGCGAGCGTCAGTATGGAGTTCAACGGCCTGGCGGCGCGCCTCGGCCAGAATCTCCTCCGACTTCTGTTGGGCCAGGCGGACGATCTCCGTCTCACCGGCCAGCTTGGCTACATACACCTTTGTCTCTTCAATCATCTGCTGGCACTCGGCTTCCGCTTCCTGGATCACCCGCTGCCGTTCCTTCGTCAACCATTTGGCCTGGCGCAGTTCCTCCGGCAGCCCTGTACGGATGCGATCAAGGAAATCCAGAAGGACGTGATCATCCACGAGCACCTTGCCGGTGATCGGGATGCGCGTCGATGTCTCAATCAATTCTTCCAGTTCATCAAGGATGCGCAAAACGCTCCTGCCTTCACCAAAGCGGGACGAATTCCCTTCCAATGCCTGTGCTCGCTCCATCGAACAGGTTCCCCTTTCTATCTGGCCGACGCCTTACCCCATACGGTATCACCGAATTTTTCCGCCATTTTCTTCAGCACCGCCGGCGGCAGGTAATCCGATACCTCTCCACCGAAGGAGGCGACTTCTTTGACCATGGAACTGCTTAAAAAGGCGTAATCGGTGTGGGTGGCCATAAACACCGTCTCCGCCTCCGGATACAGGCGCTTGTTCATCAAGGCCATCTGAAACTCCACTTCAAAGTCAGATACAGCGCGCAACCCCCGCACGATGGCTTGGGCCCCTTGCTTGCGCGTAAAATCCACGAGCAACCCTGAAAAAGATTCCACACGCACATTCGGGATATGGGAAGACGCCATTCGGATCATCTCAACACGCTCATCCATCGTAAAGAGCGGTTTCTTGTTGGGATTGATGGCGACAGCGACGATCACTTCATTAAAAATCTGAGCGGCCCGCTCCACAATATCCAAGTGACCTTTGGTGATAGGGTCAAAACTGCCCGGATAGACGGCAACAGTCACGAGTCGGCCTCCTCACAGCGCTCTTCCGGATCCGGTTCCGGGGACCGCTCCCACTGGTAGTAATGAATCATGGTGTCTCCGTAGCGGTCCTGTTTCCTCCGGCTCAAGGAACCGAACTGTTCGGGAAGCCCCTCGTCACGGCTGCTTTCCATGATCAAGACGCCCTCCGGCGCCAGAAGCCCGGCGGCAGCCATCTCCAGCACGGGGAGCCAGAGTTCCCGTTTATAGGGCGGGTCGGCAAAGATCAGATCAAATCGCTTTCCCTCGGCGAGCAGTCGCTGACAGGCCTGCCGGACATCCTGTTTCAGCACTTTTCCTCGATCCAGTCTTGTCGACTGGATGTTTTTGACAATCGTCGCACAGGCCGCCGGATTTTTTTCCACCCAATATACGAACGCGGCGCCACGGCTCAAGGCCTCCAGGCCCAGGGCGCCCGTTCCCGCAAACAGGTCCAGGCATTGCGCTTCAAGGCAACGCCCGGCCAGCACATTGAACAACGCTTCTTTTACGCGATCGGCCGTCGGCCGCGTCTCCCACCCCTTGACGGAGACCAACCGGTGGCCTCGGGCTTGGCCGGATATGATCCGCACATCCAATCCCCCTTCACCGCATTACCCAGATTATAGCACGGCCTCCCTCTTTCGACAATTCCCGCAACAGAGGAATGAGCCTGCTGTCCCACAGGGCACATTGAGGAAAGAAGGAGGAATGGCCGTGAATCGCTCCGCACTCTACAGCAATCTCGGCATCCGACTGGACATGGCCCTTGAGGCCCATGACATCATCCGCCGGGAGATGGGCTCCGATGTGCCCGGCGTGCGCGTCTTCCGCAGCGAACACCCGCAATCGGTCGTCGTCACCACCGTTGTCGTCGATTCGGAACAGGGCGAACAGGCGATGGGCAAGCCACGGGGGACCTATGTGACCATCGACGCGCCCCCCTTGCGGGAGAACAATCGAGAATCGCACCAAGCCATCTCGACCATCCTGGCTCGCGAACTGGCCGGGCTCTTGCCCATCGGCCCTGACAGTTCTGTCCTCGTCGTCGGCCTGGGCAACTGGAACGCCACCCCCGACGCCCTGGGACCCAAGGTGGTCGAATCCACCCTGGTCACCCGCCACCTCCATCACTACGCTCCGGAAGAGCTCTCGGGCAACTTGCGCCCCGTCAGCGCCATCGCCCCCGGTGTCCTCGGCTTGACAGGCATCGAGACGGCGGAGATCATCAAAGGGATCGTCGAGAAAACCCGCCCCGACCTGGTCATTGCCATCGACGCCCTGGCCACCAGTTCCGTCGATCGCATCGCCACCAGCATCCAACTGGCCAACACAGGGATCCAACCGGGATCGGGCGTGGGCAACCGGCGAGCCGGGATCAACCAGGCGACAATGGGCTGCCCCGTCATCGCCCTTGGTGTTCCAACGGTCTGTCATGCCGGCGTCATCGCCCACGAGGCCATCGAAAAACTGATGCAGCAGTTTCAGACGAGCCCCACCCTCTACCGGCTCTACAAAGGACTCAACCCCGAGGCGATGCAACAGATCATCGAAGAGGTGCTCGGCCCCTTTCAGCGAGACCTGATCATGACCCCCAAAGAGATCGATCAACTGATCCAGCAGACCTCCCGTGTCGTCTCAGCCGGCATCGCCCAGGCGCTCCATCCAGCCATCACACCGGACCAGTGGACCCAATACCTGCAATAAAAACGGCGAAGAGCGTCCCTTGCGGAGCGCTCTTTGCTTTCGCTACTTCCTGTTGCCCGGCCCGCCGGGCCGGGGGACGACAGCGTCCTTGCCGCTGTTAGGTCACTTCGCCGGCGGCGCCCCGGCAGACCTGTCCTGCTTTTTCACATCCTGAAAACGGTGGCCCAGACCGATCTCCTGGGCCACTTCCATTTTAAAATCTTCCAATTGGGGCGACAGTTCGTCGCGATCCCGTTCTGGCAAGGCGATCACCTCCTCGCCTGTTAGGATCGCCCGTCAGAACAGATCCAATCCATGAAAAGTCTCCCTCACCCGTTGCGCCAGTTCGCGGCTCTCCGGCAACTGAAGCTCGGGATCATGGGCAGACCAGCGGCGGGCCCACTCCTTCGCCGACTCGATCAGTTCGGCGTCCCGGACCAGATCAGCCGCCTTAAAGGCGGGGATGCCGCTCTGGCGTGTGCCGAGAAACTCGCCGGGACCGCGCAGCTTAAGGTCCTCTTCGGCGAGGCGGAACCCGTCGTCGCTGGCCTCCATGGCCTGCATCCGCTGCCGTCCCTCTTCGGAGAGCTTGTCAGCCACCAGGATGCAGTAGGATTGGGCGTCACCCCGGCCCACCCGTCCCCGGAGTTGGTGCAACTGAGCCAAACCGAATCGCTCGGCTCCTTCGATGACCATCACCGTCGCCGCAGGCACATCGACACCGACTTCAATCACCGTCGTCGCCACCAGGATGTGCAACTGGCCCCGGTAAAAGCGCTCCATCACAGCCGCCTTGTCGTCTTTCTTCAGCCGCCCGTGGAGGATGCCCACCTCCAGGTCGGGGAAAACATCGCGAGACAGGGTGGCGAAGCGCTCTTCCACGGCGGCCAGATCAGACTCCTCGGAATCCTCGATGGCCGGACAGACCACATAGGCCTGCCGCCCTGCAGCGACCTCCCGGCGGATCAGCCGGTAGATGCGCGGCCAGGCGTCGGCGCCCACATGGTGGGTCTTCACCTGGCGCCGCCCCGGCGGTCGCTCGTCAAGGATGGATACGTCAAGGTCGCCATAAACCGTCATGGCCAGTGTGCGCGGGATGGGCGTCGCCGTCATCACCAACAGGTCTGCCGCCTCGCTCTTTCCTTTCAGAATCGCCCGCTGCCGCACGCCGAAGCGGTGCTGCTCGTCGATGATCACCAGGCCGAGCCTCCGAAAAGCCACCTCTTTTTGCAACAGCGCATGGGTGCCCACGACGACCGGGATCGAGCCGTCGGCCAGTCCGCGCAAGATCTCCTCGCGGCGGCGACGCCCTATGGAGCCGGTCAGGTGAGCCACCGGCATGGCCATGTTGGCCAGCAGACTCTGCCAGTTGATGGCATGTTGATCCGCCAGGACCTCTGTGGGCGCCATCAATGCCGCCTGGTATCCCGAGGCGACGGCCTTGACGACGGCCGAGGCGGCTACTACCGTTTTGCCGGCGCCCACATCGCCTTGAAGCAGCCGGTGCATCGGTCGCTCCGCTTCCATATCGGCCTCGATCTCGGCGATCACCCGCTTCTGGGCTCCCGTCAGTTCATAGGGGAGGAGCGACCAAAACCGCGCCAGTTCCTCCCCTGTCGGCTGGTGCCGGATCCCCTGGAGCGGCCCCTGCTTCTGCCGGCGCACATAGCGCCAAGCCGTGGACAGCAAAAAGATCTCGTTGAAGGCGATCTTGCGCCGTCCCGCTTCCGCCGCTTCCAGGCTCTCGGGAAAATGGAGGTGGCGCACCGCTTCTACAAGGCCAGGCAGTTTCAGTTTCGCCGTTACCGGCGGCGGGAGCGGATCGATCAGCGACGGCGCGTACCTGTCCAACACCTGTTCAAAAAGACCCCGCAGGAACCGCTGGTTCAATCCCTCTGTGGCCGGGTAGACGGGAACGATCCGGTTGGTGTGCAAGCCCGCCTCCGCCTGATTTTCCATCTCCTCCACATGCAGTTCCGCCTTGCCATAGCGGAACTCGGCCTTGCCGGAGACGACGACAGCCGTGCCAGGCGGATACTTGGCCGGCAAGTGCTTGCGGTTGAAGAGCACGATCGGCAAGAGGCCGCTGCCGTCATCGATCTGACCCTTGATCACCGACAGGCCGCGCCGCGGGGTCCACTGCTGGTAAGCCCGGATCACGCCGGCCACCGTCACATCGCCAGGGTAGCGAATCTGGGCGATGCTCATCAGTTGGCTGCGGTCGATATAGCGGTGGGGCAGGTGGAAGATCAGGTCCCGCACCGTCGCGATGCCCAGTTTTTTCAGCGTTGTCGCCCGCTGGGGCCCTACGCCCCGCAGGAACTGGATCTCCGTGCCCGGCCCCTGACCGCCGCGGGAAAAGGAGCGCTCCGGAGCCATTGACGGGGCGTCCGGCGACGCGGTCTTTGACGGCGCCCTTGACCTTTGCCGGGTCTCCGATGGCTCAGTGACGGAGGTCCGACTGCCGGGCAGCGCCGTACCCGGCGCCGCCAAGACCTGTTCGGTCGCCAGAGGTTGGGCTACCGGCAAGTGGGCCGACAGTTCCATCTCCAAAACAGCCAGGTTTTGAGAGATCTGTTCCACGAGGAGACGTCGCTCTGCGACCGGCTGACGCTGGTAATGCTGCAGTTGCCCCTCCCACAGGGTCAACCGCGCCCCCCAGGGACCGGGAGCGTTTACGGCTTCCCGCCGCAAAGCGGCGAGGGCGGAACGGGCGAAGGCGGAAAAACCGCCGATAACGCCGCCGTCGGTGTACCCGCAATGGCGTTCGGCGTCGACAGCCCGCCGCAGATTCTGCCACAACAATTGCCATTTCATGCCCTTACTCCAGTCCGATGATGTACGGGTAGAGCGGTTGCCCCGTTGTCACCGCTTCCACCTCCGCGTCCGGGCAAGCCGCCTCGATCACCTCGATCAGCCTTTCCACCTCCGATGGGTCGACCGCTTCTCCCTGATAGAGGGTGACCAGTTCCCATCGGCCGCCTGCCACAGTCAACGCCTCCCGGACCACACCGCTCAACTCCACGCCGCCGGCGATGAGGCTGTCGTCAAGGAGACCGATCAGATCGCCCTCCCGAACAGCGACACCATTGACAGTGGCATCGCGAACAGCCCTGGTGATCTCCAAGCAGCGAATATCCCGGCCGGCCTTTTCCATCCCGGCCTGAAGATCCCGAACGTCTTTTCCAGGGTCAAAGGCCAACATGGCCGCCAGACCGCCGGGAAGGTGGCGCGTTGCCACTACGGCGGCCCGGTCCTCGCCATAGATCTGCACCGCCTGGCGAGCCGCCATAATCAGGTTCGGGTGATTGGGCAGGAGCAGGCAGAAGTCGGCTGACGCCTTCTCTAAAGCGGCCAGCCAATCGTTGGCGCTGGGGTTGCGGCTCGTCCCGCCGTCGACGACGGCGACAGCCCCCTGTTCCTGAAACAAGCGCGCCCACCCTGCCGACGGCGCAGCAGCGATCACCGCGACCGGCGTTCGCGTCCCTTCGTCTTTCACCGCTTCTCCGGAGATGACGGCGGCCCTGGCCTTGGCCTGTTCAACCATGTTGTTGATGTGGATGTCATGGAGGGTGCCGCACTGGAGGGCTTGTTCTAAAACCAGGCCCGGGTGATCCGTATGTATGTGGATCTTGGCCGCATCGGGATCCCCCACGACGAGCAGGCAGTCTCCCATGTCTACCAGTCGCTTCCGCAAACCGTCGAGGGGCAGTTGGCGCCCTTTCAGGATGAATTCAGTGCAGTAGCAAAACCGTTCCGGCGCCGCCTCAGCCGGTTCTCGTTCTGAGGAAGGGCCGCCTGGCGCCGTCGCTTCAGCAGGGACCGCCTCTGGAACAGGCGTCATTGCATCCGAGTCGATCGGTTCGCCCGACTCGCCGCGCAAGGCCTGGAGGCATCCCTCCAAGAAAAACACATACCCCTGACCGCCGGCGTCGACGACACCGGCCTCTTTCAAGAGGGACAACTGGTCCGGCGTCTTGTCAAGGGCGCGCTGGGCCGCGGTGACGGCCGCGGTCAGGATCCGGTCCAGATCGCTCCCTGGTCGCGCCGCCGCCAGGGCTTCCTTCGCTGCCGCCCGGGCAACCGTCAGGATTGTTCCCTCCACCGGCTTCATGACCGCCTTATAGGCCATCTCAACGCCCTTTTCCATGGCCCTAGCCCAATCGAGGGGCGTTACCGTGTCCTTGTCTTCCAGCGCCTTGGCCCAGCCCCGGAACAACTGGGAAAAAATCACGCCCGAATTGCCGCGGGCGCCGAGCAAGGCCCCCTTCGCCGCCGCCATCGTCACTTTACCTGCCCGGACTTCACCGCCGGGGATCGCCTCGGCGCAGGCGCGCAGCGTCAAGGACAGGTTGGTGCCGGTGTCGCCGTCTGGCACAGGGAATACGTTCAACTGATCGATCCGCTGCCGGTTCGCCTCGACACGCCCTGCGCCGCCCTGGATCAATGCGGCTACGGCAGGCCCGTCCAAGCGTTCTCTAATCGGGAATCTTGAGTCCATGGACATGAACGTTCACCTCACGAACAGACAACCCCAGTTGGGTTTCTATGGCCAGCTTCACCCGTTCCATCACGGTTCGGGCGACTTCGGGAATGCGAACGCCGTAGGCCATGATCACATGCAGATCCAGCGATACAGAAAAATCACCATACGAGTTCACTTGTATGCCCCGCGCGGCATGTTCAGCCCGTTTATTGACGCCGATGCCTGCGAAGAGGTGTTTGGGCGCCGTGCCCACCAGGCCGTAGCATTCGGCCGCCGCCTGTCCGGCGATATTAGCGATCACTTCGTCCGCGATCGATACACTGCCCATCTCAGAGGGATTTTTTACAGTCATTGTCGGCCATCTCCTTCCTATAAAAAAAGGCCCCTCAAGCGGGCCCTTGCTTTTCCAACCGCTGCAATTCCGCCAGGAGGACACGGAGGTTAATGTCATGCATCCGGGCGCCGCCTTCAATCGTCTCTGTGGCGGAACCCATGCATCCGAGGCAGCCCATCCCGTGGCGGGCCAGGATCTCGCCCGCTTCGGGGTATTCCTGAAGCAATGCCATCAACGACATGTCCTTGGTTATCTTTCCCAAGTCGTCCCCCCCTTAACATCATTTGCTTCCTGCCATCTTATTCTCCAATGGCGGCAAGAATTCCTTTTTCATCGCGTCCAAGATCTTGCCAAAGGGCAATCTATCTGTTAGACTGTAATAGTGATTTTTTTCAAGCCCAAGGAGGTGGAATCATGTCACGGAAATGCGCCATTTGTGGCAAAGGGGTTCAAACAGGGATGCAAGTCAGTCACTCCCACATCCGCACCAAACGCACCTGGTCCCCTAACCTCCAGCGCGTTCGCGCGGTTGTCAAGGGTGCGCCCGTTCGTCTGAATGTTTGTACCCGCTGCCTCCGTTCGGGCAAAGTTCAGCGTTCCGTCTAACCAACCGCAACGCCTGTGGTTGCTGATAACCCCGAAGCGTCAAGTCCTTTGACCATCAGGTCAAAGGACTTTTTGCGTTTTCGCGGCGCTCTGGCCTTTATCCCCTTGTTCAAAGGCAGGTTGCGGGCAGGCGGACTACTCCGCCTTGCACCGCAGTTCCTGTTCCCAAGCCTGCAACTCATCAGGCCCAAAATAGTGAGCCTGGCTGCAAAAATGGCAGCATACCTCGGCGCCCCCTTGGGTCTCGCGCATATCAGCCAACTCATCAGCGCCCAAGCTCTTCAGGAGCACAGCCACCCGCTCGCGGTCACAGCCGCAGAAATACTCCGGCTGATAGGAGGCGAGCACCTTCGGCTCCATACCCTCCAGCAAATCCTCCATCAGATCGCAGGCGTTCTTTCCCGTCGACCAGTACTGGCTGATCGGACCGATCCGGGCGATCCGCGCCTCTAACTGATCGATCATGGTGTCATCAGCGCCAGGCATCAGTTGGAGCATAAAGCCGCCGGCCGACATGACCGATCCGTCCACATCGACGAGGACCCCCAGGGCGACGGCGCTCGGCGTCTGTTCAGAGATGAGGAAGTAGCGCGTAAGATCCTCGGCGATCTCTCCCGAGACGAGTTCCGCCGAACCGGTGTAGGCTTCTTTCAGCCCCATGTCCCGCGTGACATGGATATGGCCTTGACGGCCCACAGCGCCGCCCACGTCCAGCTTCCCTTCCGCTGTCGGCGGCAGTTCCAGTTCGGGATGCTGCACATAGCCACGCACCCGCCCCTTGGCGTCCCCTTGCGCGACCACCGCCCCGAGGGGGCCGTCGCCGAGGATGCGCAAGGTCATCTTCTCATCGTTTTTTTGCAGCGCCCCCAACAAGGCCGCCGCTGTCAAGGCCCGGCCCAGAGCAGCGGTCGGAACCGGCCAGGTTCCGTGCAGTTCGCGAGCCCTGCCGGCCAGCTCTGTCGTCCGGGCGCAGATCAAGCGCACCATGCCCTCCTGGGCCGTCGCCCGGATCAGTTCATCACCCTTCGTCGTGACACCCATCGTCGTGCTCTGTCTTCCTTTCCAACCCTTGCAGGTCTACATACTTTCAGTGAGCCCAATCTGCTCCAGGGTTACGCCCCAGCCGCCTGTGCGAACAGAGACGTCCCGCTCAACCGCCGAGGCTGGATAAACATCGGGAAGCCCCACCGGCAACACCGTATCGGCGCCGCTCTTCTGAGACTGTTCGAGGGCCGCTGCCACAGCGCTCGCCGCCGCGACGCAGGCCGCCGGGACAGGCCGTCCATGGCAGATCCCCGCCGCCACGACAGCAGCGAAGAGATCGCCCGTTCCGTAAGCGGACCAGGGGATGGCGTCGACGCCGACCTCCCAGGCCTCGTCCCGTCCGAGGGCAAGGGCGTAGATGCGACTGTTTTTTCGCCGCCAACCGGTGACGATCACCCACTGGGGCCCAGGCGCCGGTGACGGGGAGCCCAAGGCTGGCGTGGCGGTCAACAATCGACGAGCCGCCGCCATGATCACCTCTTCGCTGCGATCGGTTGCCGCCGGATCCATCCCGGCCAGCTTCAACGCCTCGAAAGGATTCGGCGTGACCACCTGGGCCAGCGGCAGCAGGCGCTCTCGCACGATGTCGGTGACTTCCGGTGTGACATAGAGTCCGTGGGGATCATCGCCCAGCACCGGATCAAGCAGATAGGGGAGCGATCCTCGCGCCGCCATCCGGCGAGCAAGCCAATCAGCCAGAATCTCTCCCTGACCGGCCGAACCGAGATACCCGCTCAGGATGAGGTCGGCCTCTGTCTCCTCCAGGGAACGCAACAGGCCATAGAAAAGGGGCGATGGCACGACGCCGCCCCGCCGGGGGCGGACAGCGCCGTGAGCGCCCAGCATGACCGTATGGACCGGATAAGGCTCTACCCGGCAGGCGAGGAGTCCGGCGATGACAGCCGAATTGCCGACAAACCCCCGGGCCACCATGCTCTGCACGGTGATGGTTGCAGGAACCCGTTGCATCGGATCAGCCACCGATGTTGCGCATCAGGTTCGCCATCTCGATGGCCGACATGGCGGCGTCCCATCCCTTGTTGCCGGCCTTTGTGCCCGCCCGCTCGATGGCCTGCTCGATCGTGTCCGTCGTGACCACCCCGAAGATGGTGGGAACGCCCGATTGGAGGCCCACCTGGGCGACCCCTTTGGACACCTCGCTGCAGACATAGTCGAAATGGGGTGTGGCGCCTCGGATCACAGCGCCGAGACAGATGACGGCGTCATAGCCCTTGGCGGTGAGCTTTTTGGCCACCAGGGGGATCTCAAAAGCGCCGGGCACCCAGGCGACATGGACATCCTGCTCCGCTACACCGTGGCGTTGCAAGGCGTCCTGAGCGCCGGAAAGCAGCTTGGAGGAGATGAATTCGTTGAAGCGGGATACGACGATGGCGAATTTCAATCCCTGGCCGATCAGATGACCTTCATAGACAGTGCCTGCCATGGATGGATCGACTCCTTCTCTTCTAAAATCATGGGATGAGTCTGCTGGTTTAGAGCATATGACCCAATTTTTCTTCCTTTGTCTTCAGGTAGCGCTCGTTTTCGGGCACACAGTCGATGACGATCGGCACCCGTTCGACGACGGAGAGACCATAGCCTTCCAGCCCTTTGATCTTGCGCGGGTTGTTGGTCATGAGCCGGATCTTGTTCAGCCCCAGGTCGGCGAGGATCTGGGCGCCGGTGCCGTAATCGCGCAGGTCGGCGGGGAAACCGAGCATCTCATTGGCCTGAACGGTGTCGGCGCCCATATCCTGGAGTTTGTAGGCGCGGATCTTATTGACCAGGCCGATGCCGCGGCCCTCCTGGCGCATGTAGAGGACGACGCCGCGGCCCTCCTCTTCAATCCGCCGCAGCGCGCTGGCCAACTGGTCGCCGCAGTCGCAGCGTTTGGAGCCGAGCACATCGCCGGTGAGGCATTCCGAGTGGACCCGGACGAGAACAGGTTTCTCGTCGTCTTGCCGTTCCCCTTTGACGATGGCCAGGTGGCCTTCGCCGTCGAGGAGGCTCTCATAGGCGACGGCCGTAAAATCGCCGTACTTGGTGGGCAGCTTGATCGTCTCCACCCGCCGGATCAGTTTTTCCGTCCGGCGACGGTATTCGATCAGATCGGCGATGGTGATGATCTTGATGTTATGTTTTTCGGCAAAGGGAAGCAGTTCGGGAACACGGGCCATCGTGCCGTCATCGGCCATGACCTCACAGATCACGCCGGCCGGATAGAGACCGGCCATCCGCGCCAGGTCGACAGCGGCTTCCGTGTGTCCCGCCCGCACCAGCACGCCGCCTTCCCGGGCGCGCAAGGGGAAGATATGGCCCGGTTTGCGCAGGTCTTCGGGCTTTGTCTTGGCGTCGAGGAGGATTTGAACCGTCTGGTGGCGCTCAAAAGCCGAGATGCCGGTGGTGCACGATGTGGCGTCGACGGAAACGGTAAAGGCCGTCTGCATGCGGTCCGTATTGTCCCGCACCATCGGGTGGATCTCCAGCGCATCGAGCCGTTCTCCCGTCATGGGAACGCAGATCAAGCCCCGGCCATAGGTCGCCATAAAATTGATCGCTTCCGGCGTGGCTTTTTCGGATGCCATCAACAGGTCGCCTTCATTCTCCCGGTCCTCGTCGTCGACGACGATGATCATGCGGCCGTCGCGAATGTCCTGAATGGCTTCCTCGATCGTGCTGAATGCCATGGGACTCACCTCTCAATATCCATTTTCCAGCAAAAACTCACGGGTCAGAGGGGATGCTTTCCCCCCCGCCCCGGCGCCGCCCGATTCGGCCGAGGGAATCCGGCCTGTGAGCAGTCGTTCCACATACTTGCCGATCACGTCGGCCTCCAGGTTGACCTTCTGTCCGGGCTTCTTCAGCCCCAGCGTCGTCAGCCCCGCCGTATGGGGGATCAACGATACAGTGAAGGCCGCGTCAAAGACATCGACGACAGTCAAACTGATGCCGTCAATGGCGATGGAACCCTTCGGGATGACATAGCGCAGCAGTTCCGGCGGCGCGGCGATCTCCGTGACGACGGCGATGTCGACGCGCTCCTGACCGCCGATGACGCCGACGGCGTCGACATGGCCCGAGACGATATGTCCGCCCAGTCGATCGCCGGCGCGGACAGCCCGCTCCAGGTTGACCCGGTGTCCCGGTCGAAGCTCGGCCAGGGCGGTGCGATCGAGCGTCTCGGCCATCACATCGGCCGTAAAACCGTTCCCGTCAAAACGGACGACGGTCAGGCAAATGCCGTTGACAGCGATGGAATCACCCAGTTTGACATCTCCGACGACTGTTTTCGCTTCGATTTCAAGCTTGGCTGAGCGCGCGCCCCGGGCGATGGCCCGAACGACGCCCAGTTCCTCTACGATTCCGGTAAACACGGCCTCACCTCCTGCAACACCCCTTCAAGCAGCCAGTCGTCACCGACAGGGGTCATGGCGCATTTTTGCAAAGGGCGAGCCCCCGCCATGAGGGCCGCTCCAGTCCCGCCCACAGGCGATGGCGCCCCTTCTCCGCCGACGATCTTCGGCGCGAGGAAGACAGCCACCTGATCAGCCAGGTTTGCGTCCAAAAAGGCGCCGTGGACGCAGGCGCCGCCTTCTACCAGCAGCGAGGTGACGCCATCACAGGCCAGCCGGTTCAACAGATAGGTCAAGTCGACTCGACCAGCGACGTCAGCGGGACAGGACAAGACCGATGCGCCCGCCTGCTCCAGCGCTGACACCCGCTCCCCCGGCGCCGCCTCGGTGACGGCGATGATGGTCTTCGCCTCCGGCGAGAGGACCTTTGCCGTCACCGGCGTCCGGGCGGCGCTGTCGACGATGACGCGGAGGGGGTTCCGCCGCAGCGATGCCTTCCCCGCCGCTTCCACCGGGCCATCGTTCGAATCGGCCCTTTCCGACAGGCGAACGGTCAACTGGGGATCATCGGCCAGCACCGTGCCGATGCCGACCAGGATGGCATCCAGTCGCTGGCGCCACTCGTGGACCTTGCCCCGCGCCGCTGCGCCGCTGACCCAGCGGCTGTCGCCGGAAGCGGCCGCGATCTTTCCATCGGCCGTCATGGCCCACTTGAGCAGGACCCAGGGGCGCTTGCGCGTCACCCAGGTGAAAAAGGACTGGTTGATGGCCGTGGCCGCATCAGCCATCACCCCCACCTCCACCTCAATCCCGGCCTCCCGCAGCCTGGCAAAGCCCGTGCCCGCCACCTGGGGGTTGGGGTCGGGCACAGCGGCGACGACCCGCGTGACGCCGGCAGCGATGATCGCTTCGGTGCAAGGGGGGGTTCGGCCATGATGGTTGCACGGTTCGAGGGTGACGTAAAGGGTCCCGCCGCGGGCAGCCTCACCGGCCTGGCGCAAGGCGTGGACCTCCGCATGGGGCGTGCCGGCTTTCTGGTGATATCCTTCTCCGACAATGCGCCCTCCCTGGGTGATCACCGAACCGACGACGGGATTGGGACTCGTCCGCCCCAAGGCCAGGGCGGCCAGTTCCAGCGCGCGGCCCATAAAGGCCTGATCTTCGATCATCAATACAATCACCACCACTCTCCAAGAAAACGAAAAACCCCGGGGTTAGTTTCCCCGGGGATACAGAAACAACACTTTGACCGAAACCTTAGCAATGGCAGGACAAAGTAAGGACAAGCTGCCTGATCCACCGACAGCCGCCTTTTTGTTTCCCTTTCCCATCCAGACTGTACTGTCGGCCCCGGAATCACACCGGATCTGCCCCGAAGGGCTCGCGGGCTTTACCGCCGGTAGGGAATTGCACCCCTCCCCAAGGAAAACACTGATTCAATTGTGATTGGGATGTTGTGATTGATTATACCAATGGACGCGAATCCTGTCAAAGGGTGAGCGCCGCCGCCCGCAGACATGCCACCTCGGCTTGCGGAGCAGGGGCGCCAAAGAGGGCTGAACCGGCCACCAAAACATCGGCGCCCGCCTGGACGACCTGAGGCGCTGTCGTCCTGTTGACGCCGCCGTCAACCTGAATCTCAAAGGCCAGACCCCGTTCCTGGCGGCATCGGGCCAAGTCTTCGATCTTGGTCAGGGCGCTGTTGATGAATTTCTGACCGCCAAAGCCCGGGTTGACCGACATGACCAGGACGAGATCGACCATATCGAGGACACAGGCCAGGCTCTGCCAGGGCGTCGCCGGGTTGAGGGCCACACCGGCCCGGGCGCCCTTTTCCTTGATCAGCGACAGGGTGCGGTGCAGGTGGGCGCAGGCCTCCTGATGGACCGTGATCAGGTCGGAACCGGCGCGAATAAAATCGGGGATGTACCGGTCGGGATTCTCAATCATCAGGTGGGTGTCAAAGACCATCTGGCTGCGCTCGCGCAGGGCGGCGACAACGAGGGGGCCGATGGTGATGTTGGGCACGAAGTGACCGTCCATCACATCGATGTGCAGGTACTCGGCGCCGCCCGCTTCAACGGCGGCCACCTGGGCGCCCAGGTGGGCAAAGTCGGCCGACAGGATCGACGGCGCAATCTTGATCGTCATGATTTTCTTCCTTTCGGGGCTTGCCGTTCCCGCTCGATCAACTCATTCAGGAACATCAGGTAGTGGTTGTAGCGTTGCCGGTGAATCCGGCCCGCTTCAAGCGCCTCGATGACGGCGCAATCGGGCTCTGTCCGGTGGAGACAGTCGGCGAAGCGGCAATGGCCCAGATGGGTTGCCATCTCCGGGAAAAACTCGGCCAAATCCTGAGCCGGCAGATCGGGCAGATAGAGGGTGGAAAAGCCCGGCGTATCGGCGACCAGGGCGTCTGAGGCCAGTTGGATCAGTTCCACATGGCGGGTGGTGTGACGTCCACGGCCGATCTTGACGCTCACATCGCCCGTCTTGAGGGAAAGGCCCGGCGCAAGGGCATTGAGCAGGGTCGACTTGCCCGCCCCCGACGGTCCCGCCACAACGGAGATCCGGTCTTCCAGAAGATCTTTCAGCCCTTCCAAATGGTCACCCTGGCGAGCCGAGAGCACAAACTGATCGATCGAGAGTGCCTTGTAGAGGGCCTGAACCTGGGCGACCCGTTCCGGCGGCGCGATGTCCGCCTTGTTCCAGACGAGGACGGGCCGGATGCCGGCATGAGCGGCCAGGAGGAGCAACCGGTCGACGAGGACAAAATCGGGGTCGGGCGACGCCAGGGCGAAGACCAGCAGCACCTGGTCCACATTGGCCACCGGCGGTCGCAGCAGTTCGTTCCGCCGGGGGAGGGTCCTTTCAATGACCCCTTTTTCCCCCTCGATCACGCAAAGGCGCACTCGATCGCCAGGCAAAAAGACGCGGTCATCGCCTTTCAGCCGGTGCTTTCCCCGCAAGGAGCAGGTGTACAGCCTGCCGTCGGCGAGGACATAGTAAAAACCGCTGTATCCTTTGATGATCGTTCCTTCCGTCTCCCTTTGGTTCAAACGAGGCTCCTCCATTACTCCACCTTACTCTTGGACCTTACTTGTGCCCTGACTAAACCTTTATCTATGACCCTTACTCCACCCTGCGCTCCCAGGCGACCGTCGTGTCAACAAGCGCTTGCACCGTCCCCTTGCCCGAGGTGGTGACCTCCTGGCTGACGACCTCGCCGGCCTTGTGGCGCTGGCTGTAAAGTTCCTTCTGGGCGCCCCGATCGTCGAGGAAGACGATGCGCACCCCATGGTCCTTGCCGTCATTGGGAACATAGACCCGCACCGACGATTTGACCGGACTGGCCGGCGGGGTGTTGGAGGGCGGGATGCTGTAGGTCAGTGTGACCGTATCGCCCGGCTTGATCGCCCCATTGGGCGGCGGATCCTGGGCGAGAATCGTCCAAGCGGCCAAGGTGGCGTTCTCCTGAAGCTTCAACTTCAGATCGATCTTCAGCGGCTCCAGCTTCTCCTGGGCCTCTTGCAGCTTGCTGCCCACCAGGGATGGCATGGTGGCCGCTTTCGTCTCCGCCCCTTTGCTGACGCGCAGTTGAACGATCGTGTCGGGAGGCTGTTCCGAGTTGGCTGCCGGCGACTGGTTGATCACCGTCCCGGCAGGGCTGTCATCAAAGACCTCTTCCACATTGGCCTTAAAGTTCGCCTCTTTGATGGCGACCTGGGCGTCACGAATCGGTTTGCCGGTCACACTGGGAATCCGGTTGAGTTTCGGACCCTGGCTCACCGTCAGTTTGATGGTCCGGTTTTGCTTCACCACCTGATTTTCATCAGGGTCCTGGGCGATGACGATGTTGGCGTTGGCGTTGTCATTGACATAAGAAGGCTCGGCATGCAAGCCCAACTTTTCCAGCCGCTCAATCGCGTCGGTGACACGCATCCCTTTGACCTTCGGCACCGGCACATCGGGCACGCTCATGTAGTGGGTCCAGGCAAAGCTCAGCGTCGCCAGCAGCAACACAACCGCGAACAGTCCGGCCGCCCAAGCCGCCCATTGCCGCTTGCTTCGCTTTTTCCCGACTGGAGGGGCGGCTTTCTTTTCCTCTTCACGCTGACTGACCACGTTTTCAGCCTCTTGCCAGGCGGCGTCCAACTGGGCCGCAGCCGATCCGTCGAGGCGCACCGTCGGACTATCGTCATCGGACTCAGGCAAACGTCCCGACACCTGGCCTGTAAAGACCCGATCCAAATCCTGTCGAAGAGCCTGGGCGTTGCGGTAACGCCGGGCCGGCTCCTTTTCCATCGCCCGCAAGACCACCTGCTCCAGCGACGGAGGGATGCGGGCGTTGAGGTTGGACAAAGCCGGCGGTTGCTGCTGGATCTGCTGCAGCGCCACCGCGATCGGCGTCTCCCCTTGAAAAGGGACCTGTCCGCTCAACAACTCGTACATGACCACGCCGAGGGCGTAGATATCGGACTTGTCGTCAACGGGGAGCCCCCGCGCCTGTTCCGGCGATAAGTAGTGGACCGACCCGACGATGGAACGATCCATGGTCATCGTGCTCTGGGTGACAGAGCGGGCGATGCCAAAATCGGTCACCTTCACCCGTCCCGTCCGGGTCAGCAGGATGTTGTGGGGCTTGATGTCCCGGTGGACGATCCCCCGCTCATGGGCATGTTCGAGGGCGTCACAGATCTGTTTGGCCAGTTCAACAGTCTCCTCTGGAGGCAGCGGCGCCCGGCTGCGGATGACTTCCTTCAAGGTCGGCCCGTCGATGAACTCCATCACTATGTAGTCGATCTCGCCCTCACGGCCCACATCGTAGACGTTGACGATATTGGGATGGGACAAACCGGCCACCGCCTGGGCTTCCCGATGGAAGCGGCGGACAAACTCTTCGTCAGAGCAGAGATTTTCGCGCAGGATTTTGACAGTGACGGCCCGCTGAAGCAGCCGGTCCCACCCTTTAAAGACCTGGGCCATGCCGCCGCCACCCAAAAGTTCGACGATTTCGTAGCGATTGCCGAAGATGCGTCCGATCATGCTTGCCACCCCTCACCTTCCTCTTGCCATATGATCAGGAAAGTGACATTGTCATAGCCGCCTCGTTCCAGCGCCAGGTTCATCATGGCGTCGGCAACCTGTTCCAGCGCCTCGCGCCGGTACGGAAAAGGGGCGTTCGGGTCAAAGAGCCGGTTGATCTCGTCGGCCGTCACCATATTGGTCAGGCCGTCTGTGCACAGGATCAACAGGTCGCGCGGCGTCCAAGGCACGGCCGCCACGTCCACCTGCACATCGTCGCGAGTGCCCAAGGCGCGGGTGATGATGTTGCGCTGGGGGTGGGCCTGGGCCTCCGCTTCGGTGATCTTACCCAGACGCACCATTTCCTCAACGAGGGAGTGATCCCGCGTCAGCAGGCGAACCTGCCCGTTGTGCAACAGGTAGGCCCGGCTGTCGCCCACATGGGCCACGGTGAGCGTTGACGCGGCGAGATGAGCCGCCGTAAGTGTCGTTCCCATACCCGCCCATTTGGGCTGGTTCACCGACTCCCAATAAATGCGGCGGTTCGCCTCCCGGCAGGCCGATTCGAGGCGAATGGCCGGTTCCCTGTCCCCCTCGGTTCCGCGCCATTGGGCGGCAAAGGCCTGCACCGCCAACGCGCTGGCCACCTCTCCCGCCTCATGACCGCCCATCCCATCGGCGACCAGAAAGAGCCCCTGGGCCGCGTCCCACCAGTGGCTGTCCTCATTGGTGGGACGAACTCGCCCTTTGTCGGTGCGAGCGATGACGTTCATGGCTCCTCCTCCCCCCTGACGGCGCCGCGCAGTTGCCCGCAGGCCGCCTCAATATCCTGTCCCCGCTCCTCGCGGATGACGGCGTCGACTCCCCAGCGCCGCAGTTCTGCCAGGAAACGTTCTGTCGGTTCCCGCTCAGGCCGCCGGGCGCCTGTCCCGGCGACGGCGTTGACGGGAATCAGATTCAAGTGGATGGGCCAACCCTTGAACAGGGACCCCAGCCGCCGGGCATCTTCCGGCCGGTCATTGACGCCCGCCATGAGGGCATACTCGACAGAGAGACGCCGCCGTGTCTTCTCCCAGTACCGCCGGCAGGCCTCCAACACCGGAGCCAGCGGAAAACGTTCGTTCACCGGCATCCACTCGCTGCGCTGCCGGTCATCGGCGGCATGGAGGGACAGGGCCAGGTTCACTTCCCAGTCCTCGCCGGCAAAGCGGTCGATGCCCGGCACGATGCCGGCGGTGGAGACGGTGATTCGCCGCTGGCCGATGGCCTGTCCCTCCGGGTGGGTGAAGAGGCCGATGGCCCGGCGCAGGTTGTCATAATTCAAAAAGGGCTCGCCCATCCCCATGAAGACGAGATTGGTCACCTTGAACTCCGGGTCTTTAAGACGCTGTTCATGAGTGATGTCCAGCACCTGGCCCACGATCTCGGCGGCGGTCAGGTTTCGTCGAAACCCCTGCTGGCCGGTGGCGCAAAAGCGGCAGCCCAAAGCACAACCGGCCTGGGTGGACAGGCAGACCGTCACGCGGTCGCGCGTCTGGGCGCGCCGGTAGGGCATGAGCACCGATTCGATCAGTTCGCCGTCGGCCAACCGCCAGAGGTATTTCTCGGTGCCGTCGCGAGCGACCCGTCGCCGCTCCAAGGCCAGCGGTTGCAACCGGTCCGACTCGGCCACCCGGGTCCGCAGCGCCTGCGGCAGATCGGTCATCTCGGCCGCTTCGCGAACAGCCCGGTTCTGGAGCCATTTAAACACCTGCTTGCCCCGGAAGGACGGCTGGCCCCAGGACGTAAAAAGGGCGGCGATCTCTTCGGGGAAGAGGCCCCGCAGGTCTGTCGCCTGGCCCTCCTGCTGTTCGGCAACCGGTTCTCTCACCTTCATGACCGCCTCCTTAACCGGGCTACAAAGAACCCGTCCGTATGAAAGCGATGAGGCAGGATCTGGAAGTATCCCTTCGCCATCTGCCGTTTCTCTTCCTCTGTGAAATCCAGTTCCGGCAAAAAGGGCGACACATCTTCCGCCCCATAATCGGCATGGCGTTGCAGGAAATCTTTCACCTGCTGAAAGTTCTCCTCCGGCTCGATGGTGCAGGTAGAGTAGACCAGGAGCCCGCCCGGCTTGACCAGCGGCGCCACCCCGTCGAGCAACTCCCGCTGCAGTTCCCGCAACCGGACCAGATCGGCTTCTGTGATGCGGTAGCGGAGCTCCGGTTTGCGCCGCAGCACCCCGAGACCGCTGCACGGGGCATCGAGGAGCAGGCGATCGACCTCTCCCCTCAACTCCTCGGCCGGTTGGCGGGCGTCGACGGCCTCGGCGCGGACGCTCGCGATCCCCAGCCGGCTGCAGTTCTCCCGGATCAAGCCCAACTTGTGGGGGTGAATGTCCCAGGAACGGATCGTCGCCTTGTCGCCGCTCAACTCCGCCATATGGGTTGTCTTGCCGCCAGGCGCGGCGCAGGCGTCCACGACGGTCTCGCCCGGCTGCGGGTCCACGACCGGCGCGACAACCATAGAGCTCTCATCCTGCACAGAAAACAGCCCTTCCGAAAACCCGGGCAGATGGGTGACCGCCGAAGCCGACGCCAACCGGATTCCCGCGCGATGCAAGGCCGAAGGATGGGCCTCGACGCCGGCCTCAGCCAGTTGTCGCAAAAAATCCTCCCGCTCGGCGCGCAGTTTATTCACCCGCAGCGACACCGCCGCCGGCCGGTTGTTGACCTGGCAGATCGCCCGGGTCCGTTCGGCGCCGAACTGCTTGATCCAGCGACGGACGAGCCACTCGGGATGGGATTCGACAACAGTGAGATGGGCCACCGGATCGGCTTCCCAACACGGCCAGGGGATTTCGTCCCGTTGCCGGATCAGTTGGCGCAACACGCCGTTGATCAGCGACGTCAACCGGCCCAGGCCGACCTGTTTCGCCAATTCCACCGTCTCATGGCAGGCGACAGCATCAGGGATGCGGTCCAAAAAAAGCACCTGGTAGGCGCCGAGCCGCAAGAGACGACGCGCCTCGGGCGCCACATCGCCGGGCCGTTTCATCAACCGGTCGAGGGCAAAATCGAGGGTGTTTTGACGGCGCAACACACCGAGGACCAATTCGGACACGAGGCCGCGGTCCAGTCGCTGCAAGCCGCTGGCCGACAACGCATGGGCCATCTGCAAATTGGCGTAAGCCTTTCGTTCTTCTACAGCATTCAACACGTCCAGGGCGACGCCTCTCGGCGATGGCTGCATCAGGACACCTCCACCCGGCGTTCAGGGAGCGCCGATTTTTCCAGGACCGATCCGATCACCCCGCTGTTGATCCAATCGGCTCTTTCGTCATAGAGGAAGTAGCGCACCGCCTGTTCGAGACGGCTCATGTTCACCAGCGTGTTGCAGCAGGGTCCCTCCGGCCGGTCGTTCAAAATGCCCAAAATCGGTAGAAAGTCGACATCCTGGATGCCGCTCGTCAAATCCCGTTCACAGGCGATGGCGACGATCGCCTGGGGGCGTATTTCCATGATGGCCTTTCTCGCCCAGGTACCGCCCGTCACGATGGTCAGGTTGACGCCATAGCGATCGGTCAGTTCGATCATATCGTGAACGGGACAACCGCCACAGCGCCGGCAGTTATGGATATCGAGAGTGATCTTATGGGGACAGGTCGTTTTTTGCAGGCAATGGGGCGCCAGGATCATCAACCGCTCCGGCGCCACAGTCACTTTCCGCAAGCGCACCAGTTGATTGCTCACCTCAATGAAACTGCTCTTCAGCCGGTCCGGGCTAATGCCAAAGAAACGGGCGATGACCAAGGCCATGGGAAAGAGGATATTAACTGCCATCCGCGTCCAACGATAGACAGAAGGAATAGCCCGATCCTGCCAGATGGAGAAGATCATCCCGCCGATGCCGAAGGCGATCAAGGCCACAACGGCGAGAAAGGCGACCCCCAAGAGGCCGATCAGGACCTTGTTCCAGGGGTAGTTTTGATACTTGACGAGATACCAGCCCAGGAAGACCAGCGCGATCAGGGCGAGAAAGCTGGCCACCATCAGGCCGATGAACAATCGCTTGCGGATAGGCATGGTTCCAACGCTCCCAATTAAACTTCCAATCTCAACCGAATCGAAACCCCGGTCCTATCCGGCGTCCGCGCGCATAGGCCCCGGCGGCCATCGTCTTGCCGCCGGCAGGGCGCACCTCGGCCAACCAGTACACGCCGGCGCCGGTGGCCACAGCGACCTCATCGCCGGCGATCTGTATTATCTCGCCGGGCTGGGCGAAGGAACTGGACAGCGCCAACCCCTCGCGGCGCAAACGCCCCCGGAGGATCTTGACGATCTTCCCCTCGTCGACGGTAAAAGCGCCGGGCCAGGGATTCATCCCGCGCACCCGGTTGTGGATCGCCTCGGCCGGCGCGTTCCAGTCGACCTGCTCATCGTCGCGCGTTAGCATGGGCGCGTAGGTGGATCGCCCGTGCTCCTGGGGCGTAGCCTGCAGGCAACCCGATTCCAGAGCGGCCAGCGTCTCCACAAGCAGGCTGGCGCCCAGTTCCGCCAAGGCGTCGTGGACCTGCCCCGTCGTGTCGTCAGGGCCGATGGACAGGGCGCCCTTGAGGAGCATGTCCCCCTCATCAAGGCCCTGGCTCATCAGCATTGTCGTGACACCGGTCTCTTTTTCCCCGTCGATGACCGACCGGTGGATCGGCGCCGCGCCGCGGTATTTGGGCAACAAGGAGGCATGGACATTGATCCAGCGCCGGGGAAAGGCGTCCAGGAGCCGCGGCGGCAAGATTCGCCCAAAGGCGGCCACCACCCCGGCCTCGACACGGAGTTCTTTTAGTTTTTGCACAAAATCGTCATCCAAACGGGCCGGATGCTCGACAGGAATGCCCAAGCGCTCGGCCGCCGCCTTGACAGGACTCGGTTGCGCTTTTTGCCCCCGCCCCCGCGGGCGGTCCGGCCGGGTGACGACGAGAGCCACCTCATGGCCGGCCGCGACAATCGCTTCCAAGGTGGGGACGGCAAAATCAGGCGTCCCCATAAAGACCAAACGCATCGGCCTATCGCTCCTCCGGCTCGTCGTTTTCCACGCGGTCGACAAAGAGGATCCCGTCCAGGTGGTCGATCTCGTGTTGGAAGGCCACCGCCAGCAGGTCCGTCCCCTCGACGGTATACTCCTCGCCGTTGCGATCCTGGGCCTTCACGCGGACCCGTTGATACCGCTTCACCTCGCCGGTGTATTCCGGAATGGAGAGACAGCCTTCGGCGTCACACTGTTCGCCTTCCGCCTCGATGATCTCGGGATTGACCATTTCAAAGCGGCGTTTGCCCACCTCGACGACACAGACACGCTTGCTGATGCCGATCTGAGGCGCGGCCAGGCCGACACCGCGAGCCGCTGCCATTGTATCGAACATATCGTCAATCAGCCGGCCCAGGTTGCTGTTGAAGCGGGTGACCGGCTTCGCTTTTTCGCGCAGCACAGGATCACCCATTTTAATAATTTCATAGACGGCCAAAGAAAACCCTCCCCGTCGGCTTTAAATCTATCCAAAATATCATATCGCAAACCCCGGTCCGGTTACACCAAAAAAGTTAACCTATCTTGGGAGTGTTCGCGTTATGGCCTATTGTCATTGAAAACTCTGTGATTGCCAGGGAACTGGGGCCGCACCCTAGGGATTGAGCATGAGACTGATCGTCACGCCAACCGGTCGTCCGCGGCGGCGGTCATAGTCCCTCGCCGCAGCGCTCAGGGCCGAACGCAGGACCTCTGTCCGGTCTCCCTTCACCCGCAACGTGAGCAGCCAGCGAAAGCGGTTTTCCACCTTGGCCACCGGCGCCGGCGCCGGTCCCCACACGTCGAAGCCTTCTGTGTCCACCCGGATCTGGGCCTGCGCAACCGCCAGGTCACGAAGGATCTCGGCCCACGTGTCGGCGGCCAGCCGGACGAGGGGCTCCTCGGGACCGGAAAACAGCACCCGCGCCAGCCGGGCGAAGGGCGGATAACTCAGTTGTTGCCGTAATTCGATTTCCCGGCGAAAAAACCCTTCATAGTCATGGAACTGCACCGCTTGCAGGCAGTAATGCTCGGGACAGTAGGTCTGCAGGATCACCTGGCCCGGATCACGGGCCCGTCCGGCCCGTCCGGCCACCTGGGAGAGCAACTGGAATGTCCGTTCGGCGGCGCGAAAATCGGAGATGTGCAGGGACGCATCTGCGGCGAGAACACCCACCAAGGTCACCCGCGGGAAATCGAGACCTTTGGCGATCATCTGGGTCCCGACGAGGATCGGCGCTTCGCCACGGCCAAAGGCGTCCAGGACCGGCGCAATCCCCTCCCGTTCGGCCACGTCGCGGTCCATGCGCAACACAGGCACGCCGGGGAAGCTGGCCCGCAGCTCCTCTTCGATCCGCTGGGTGCCGGCGCCGAAATAACGAATCGCCCGGCTCCGGCAATGGGGACAGGTCTGGGGCACATCCTGCCGGTAGTTGCAGTAGTGACAGTGCAACTGCTCCCCCTGGCGGTGGTAGACGAGAGAGATGGAACAACGGGGACAGGTCACCACGGTCCCGCACTCGCGACAGATGACAAAAGTAGAAAACCCGCGCCGGTTCAGGTAGAGGATCACCTGCTGCCGCCGCTGCAACCGCTCTTCCACCGCCGCCAAGAGGCTGCGGGAGAGCATCCCCTTGTTCCCGTCGGCCAACTCGCTGCGCATATCGATCACATCGACCGGGGGGAGTTGGCCGCCCGCCGGCCGCTGCCGCAACTGCAAGAGCCGGAAGCGGCCCGAGAGCGCCTGGGCGTATGTTTCCAGGGCCGGTGTGGCCGAACCGAAGACGACGACAGCGCCGCAGTGACGCGCCCGCTCGACGGCCGCCTCCCGGGCGTGGTATTTCAGGTCGTTCTCCTGCTGGTAGGAGGGTTCATGCTCCTCATCGACGATGATCAGGCCCAGCCGGGGCAGCGGCGCAAAGACGGCCGAGCGGGCGCCGACGACGAGGTCGGCGTCACCGCGGTGGATGCGCTGCCATTCCTGCCGCCTGGCCGCGTCGGCGAGGCCGCTGTGCAGGAGGGCCACTGCGTCGCCGAAGCGTTCACGCAAACGACGTTCTGTCTGGGGCGTCAAGGCGATTTCCGGCACCAGCAACAGGGCCTGGCGGCCTTGGGCCAGCGCCTCGCCGATGGCCCGGATGTAGACCTCCGTCTTGCCGCTGCCGGTCACGCCATGGAGCAAAAAGGGGCGCCTGTCAGAGGCGGCGGCGCCCGGGCCGCTCACGGTCATCTCGGCAAGGGCCTTCGTTAAAAAGTGGACCGCCCGCTCTTGATCGGGAGTGAGGATGGGTTCCGCAAAAGCGGGATCGCCGCCGGCCGCCGATTTTGACGGGCTGCCCATCCCTGACTCACCGGCCGTTTTCCCGGCATGTTCCCGCATTGTCGCCGAGTCCTTTTTCTGCGTCGCCTCAGAAGGAATGGCCGCCTTGACCGCTTTGGGCAGCAGTCGACGGACAACAACCAGCCCGGCGGCGACGAGCCGTTCGATCACCGCCGGCGGCACAGCGATCGCCTTTCCCGTCAGGGAGGCGTATTTCATCCGCCGCTGGGGCGCCCGGGCGAGGCGACGGAGCAATCCGGCGCATTCCAGATCGATCCCTTCCCAGAAGGCGATCGTCTCCTCGTCGGGCCGGCTGGCGAGGAACACCCAAGCGGCCGGCCGGACAGGCGGACCGGGCGGCGCCATCAGCCGCAGCACGTCAGCCATCGTCCCCAAGGTTTCCCGGGCCAGCCAGGGCACGAGGGCGATCAGATCGTCCCCCAGCCGGTAGCTGCCGTTGACCGCCTCGACCGGCTGCAGCGCGAAGGCTTTTTCCGTCTCCGCCGTGGCGGCCTCCAGGCCAAGGACCCAGCCACGGATGAGTTTGCCGTGAAAGGCGACCCAGACCTCCCGCCCCGGCAGAACCTCCTCCGCGAGGGCGTCGGGGATGCGGTAATGAAAGACCCGGTCCAGATCCCGGTGCGGGATGTCGACGATCACCTGCGCGAGTTCGGGCCGCTGTCTGGGCTCCATACCGTGACCACCCCTGCCGCTACTGTATTACTCTTGCCAAAAAAGAGGCGTCGCTTACTCCATTATACCAGGGGACGCAAGGGGGGAATAAAAAAGCCCGGAGTCTTGGCTCCGGGCGTCCATGTCGGTCTTACAGGCCGGCCAGTTTCTTCAGCGCCTCTACCTTGTCGAGACGCTCCCAGGGGAGATCCAGGTCGATGCGGCCGAAGTGGCCGTAGGCGGCCGTCTGGCGGTAGATGGGGCGGCGCAGTTGCAGTTCCTTAATGATGCCGGCGGGACGGAGGTCGAAGACCTCTTTGACCCACTTTTCAATGTTCGCTTCGTCCACCTTGGCGGTGCCGAAGGTCTCGACCATGACCGACACAGGGCGGGCGACGCCGATGGCGTAGGCCAACTGGATTTCACAGCGGTCAGCCAGGCCGGCGGCGACGACGTTCTTGGCCACGTGACGGGCGGCATAGGCGGCAGAGCGGTCCACTTTTGTGGGGTCCTTGCCGGAGAAAGCGCCGCCGCCATGACGGGCCATGCCGCCGTAGGTGTCGACGATGATCTTGCGGCCTGTCAGACCGGCGTCGCCTTGAGGCCCGCCGATGACGAAACGGCCGGTGGGGTTGATGAAGTAGCGGGTCTTGTTGTCCAGCAGGCCTTGCGGGATGATGGGCATAATGACGCGCTCGATCAGATCGGTTTTGATGGTCTCGAGGGAGACCTCCGGCGAATGTTGGGCCGAGATGACAACGGTGTCCACACGAACCGGCTTATCGCCGTCATACTCGACAGTGACCTGGGTCTTGCCGTCGGGACGGAGGTATTCCAGTTCCGCCGTCTTGCGAACCTCGGAGAGGCGGCGGGACAGCTTATGGGCCAGGGAGATGGTCATGGGCATGTACTCTTCGGTCTCGTTGGTGGCATAGCCGAACATCATGCCTTGGTCGCCGGCGCCGGTGGCTTCGATTTCGCTTTCGCTCATCTCGCCGTTCCGGGCTTCCAGCGCCTTGTCAACACCCATGGCGATATCGGCTGACTGCTCGTCGATGGAGGTGAGGACGGCGCAGGTTTCACAGTCAAAACCAAACTTCGCGCGGGTGTAGCCGATCTCGCGGATCGTCTGGCGCACGACTTTGGGAATATCGACATAGCACTTGGTGGTGATCTCGCCGGCAACCAGCACCAGGCCAGTCGTCACCGACGTTTCACAGGCCACCCGAGCCATGGGGTCTTGTCCAAGGATCGCGTCGAGTACGGAGTCCGAAATCTGGTCGGCCACCTTATCGGGATGGCCCTCGGTGACAGATTCCGACGTAAAGAGACGTTTACGGCTCAAATCTGTTTCCTCCTTCACGGCTTTCGCTGAAAAATGTAGGGGTCTAGGCAAATATGCCCCTCAATGGCTTTCCTTCCTAGATTAACAAGGACGGTGGAGAAAAACAAGGGCATTAATCACAACTGTTGGCGAAGATTTGAATAACCCGATCAAATATTCGACAAGCCACTTCATCCTTCGTCATCAGGCCCAAGGTCTCCTTGCCGCCTTGACGGTCGAAAAGGGTGACGATGTTCGTATCGACGCTAAAACCGGCCCCCGGCGTTGTCACATCGTTGGCGACCATGAGGTCCAGGTTCTTGCGCCGCAGCTTGTCCAGGGCATGGGCCTCCAGGTCGTTTGTTTCAGCGGCAAAACCGACGAGGACCTGGCCTCGCTTTCGCCGACCCAGCTCCGCCAGGATGTCGGGCGTCCGGACCAGTTCCAAAAAGAGCCGGTCGGCCTGCTTTTTCATCTTCTGTTCCGCCGGCGCCGCCGGACGGTAGTCGGCCACAGCGGCCGCCTTGACGACCACATGGACAGCGTCGAACCGCTCAATGACGGCCTTGTGCATCTCTTCGGCCGACTCGACAGGCACAACCTCAGCGCCCTCCGGCAGGGGCAGTCTCGTCGGCGTCGTCACCAGGGTCACTTCGGCGCCCCGCCGGATCGCCTCCCGGGCCAGGGCATAGCCCATCTTGCCCGAGGAGCGGTTGGAGATGTAGCGGACAGGGTCGATGGCCTCACGGGTCCCGCCGGCGGTGATCAGCACACGGCGGCCAGCCAGATCGCGCCGGGACACGACAGTGCCGCCCTTCTCATCAGGCCCTTCAAGCGTTTCAAGCGCTTCCAGAGAATCCTGTGCTTCTTCAACTTCGAAAAAGGCCGCATCGTTCGTCCCACCGGGTTCGGACGGCGTCGCCCGCCCTGCCAGCGTCTCCTCGATGGCCCCCAGGATCTGCTCCACCTCGGCGAGCCGACCTTTCCCCGTTACGCCGCAGGCGAGCCGTCCCACGCCCGGTTCGACGATGACAGCGCCGCGCGCTTCAAGGACGGCCAGGTTTTCCTGCACCGCCGGGTGGTTGAACATGTTCACATTCATGGCCGGAGCGATGATCAGGGGTGAGCGGATGGCCAAGAGTGTCGTCGATAGAAAATCATCGGCGATGCCGCAGCGCAGCTTGCCGATGATGTTGGCTGTCGCCGGCGCCAACACAAAAAGGTCTGCCGCGTCGGCGACAGACACATGCGCCACGTTCCACTGCTTCGGCTCATCAAACATCTCTGTGATGACAGGCCGGCCCGAAAGGGTTTGAAAAGTCAACGGTCCCACAAAACGGGTCGCCGAAGCCGTCAGGATCACCTGTACCTGGGCGCCGGCCTTGACGAGGCGACTCACCAGGTCACAGGCCTTGTAGGCGGCGATGCCGCCGGAGACGCCGACAACGATCAGCCTGCCCTTCAGGATGTTCTCCTTTGCCAGGTTGGTTTCCCTTGCCGGGATGTTTTCTTGGGAATGCCCTTTTTCCGACTGTCTCACTTGATGCCGCCCTTCGCTTGCCGGTAGGTCACCTTGCCATCGACGATCTCATGCAAGGCAACGCTGACCGGCTTGGCGGACTTGGCCGCACTGACGAGAGGGTCCTGATTTTCCACCAGCGCGCGGGCCCGTTTGGCCGCCAGCACCACCAGGGTGTACTTGCTGTCCACTTTTTCCATCAATTTGTCCAGAGACGGTTGGTTCATGGTCTTCACACCTCCCCAAAGCATTGAGAAAGCTGAAGGCGTTAGTCCAACTTACGGTAGATCCGCGTTTTCTCGGCTTCCACGATCGCCCTCAGGCGGGCAAGCGCCTGTTCCACGTCGTCGTTGATCACGCAGTAGTCGTAGTGGTTGATAAACTCCAACTCCTGCGAGGCCAGGCTCAGCCGTTTTTCGATGACCTCCCGGCTGTCGGTGCCGCGCCCGTAAATCCGGCGCGCCAACTCCTCCAGCGAGGGCGGCGCAATGAAGATCAGCGCCGCTTCGGGGTAGCGCTCCTTGACCTGCAGCGCCCCCTGAATATCGATCTCCAACAGGACGTCTTTTCCGCTGGTCAGCGATGCCTGCACCGGCCCTAGCGGCGTCCCGTAGTAGTTGTCATAGACCTGGGCGAATTCGAGAAAACGGTTTTCCTCGATCTGCCGTTCAAAGTCTGGTTTGCTCAGAAAATAATAATGAATGCCCTCCCGTTCCCCCTCACGGGGCGTACGGGTCGTGGCCGATATGGACAGGGTCAGCTGTGGCAGTTCGCTCAAGAGACGGCGGCTGAGGGTCCCTTTGCCCGCGCCGGAAGGCCCGGACATGACCAGCAGGACGCCGCGGCCCATACGGGCCAGGCAGGATTGGAGGATCTGAACGCCTTTATTCGGCTCCCTCGTCTCCATGTTGGACCGACTCCTTAGCCGACAGGCGGTGCGCCACCGTTTCCGGCTGGACAGCCGACAAGATGACGTGATCGCTGTCAGTGATGATAACGGCCCGGGTGCGCCGCCCGTAGGTGGCGTCGATCAACATCCCCCGATCCCGGGCTTCCTGAATGATGCGCTTGATCGGCGCCGACTCAGGACTGACGATGGCGACAATCCGGCTGGCGGAAACGATGTTGCCAAAACCGATATTGATCAGTTTGATATCCATATCCTGGTTCCTCCTACGTCAGTTTCGCCACCAGCGCGTCCCGCTGCCGGCTGCCGAGCCCCTGCAAGCGCCGTGACTCGTCAATGCCGATGTCGGCCATGATGCGTCGAGCCGTCCGCTTGCCCACCTTCGGCAGCGATTCGAGCAGATAGAGCACTTTCATGCCGCGAACGACCTCGTCGTCCATCCGGTTCAAGACGGTGTCGACCGAGACGGCGCCCGCCTTCAACTGGTTGCGCAATTGGGTGCGCTGGCTGCGCACAGCATGGGCTTTTTTGAGGGCTTCCGATTTTTGTTCCTCCGTGAGCATGGGAACCGCCATCAATGATCCTCCTAAGGTTGCAGGTACGACTCATTCTACGTTTTGCACCTGTTCGCGTATTTTTTCCATTTCGCTCTTCAAATCGACCACATGGCGGGAGATTTCCAGGTCGTTGCTCTTCGATCCGATCGTATTGACTTCGCGGTTCATCTCCTGGACGAGAAAGTCGAGCTTCCGTCCCACCGGTTCGGATGAGGCCAGCGCCTTTTGAAACTGTTCCAGGTGGCTGTTGAGGCGGACGAGTTCCTCGGTGATGTTCGAACGATCGGCAAAAAGGGCCATTTCCATGGCCAGGCGCTGTTCGTCGACAGGTGTCTGCCCGAGCAGTTCCTTGACGCGCTCTTGCAGACGGGCCAGATAGTCTTCGGCGACAAAGGGGGAACGCTCCTCCACCGCTTTGATCCGGTGGCGCAGCGCCGTCAAACGCAAAAAGAGATCCTCCGCCAGGGAGTTCCCTTCCTGGATGCGCATGCCCATCAAGCCTTCGAGGGACTGCCTCGCCGCCGCCTCGACGACGCGCGCCACCTCCTCCATGTCCTCCTCCGGTTCATCGAGGGCGACCACCTCGGGAAGGCTGTAGAGGGCGCTGACACCGACATCGCAAGGCACTTCGAGCTCCTGCGCCAAGTCTTTCAACGATTTATAATATCGAAGGGCCAATTGTTTGTCAACCTTTACCTGCCGGGTCGCTTCCCCGTCAGTTTCCAAGTTGACGAACACATCGACCCTTCCCCGGGAGATGCCCTGAAAAAAGATCTTTTTGATCGCGTCTTCCAGGACCATGTAGGCTTTGGGCAAGCGAACGACCACTTCCGAATAGCGGTGATTCACCGCTTTCGCTTCAACAGTGACGCGCTTTCCCCCGCCACAGGCTTCACCCCGGCCGTAGCCGGTCATGCTCTTGATCACGATGCATCTTCCTTTGCGCGTCGCATGGTCGTCGCTGAACCTCTGAGCCGTCAAGCCGCTAAAAACACCGCTGCGCTGCGCCATCATTTTCGCGTGATAACTTCGACCTGGTTCCGGCAATTCCTTTTTCTGATTGAAAAAAAAGGAGCCGGTCGCCCGGCCCCGCAGGGTTTTTCGGTAATGCAAACATGGCGATGCGGCAATAGCCTTCCCCGGAGGGGCCGCCGCCGATACTCGGCCGCTACGGGCCGTTGTTCGCTAAGCAGCCGAAACCGATGCCCGCGCATTCCCGATGGTTACAGGGGAAAATCGCCGCAAAAGACCTCAACGGCCGGACCGGTCATGTAGACGCGATTGTTCGCTTCACGCCACTCGATGTGCAGCGGGCCGCCAGCCAGGTGAACCGTCACCTGGCGGTCTGTGCAGCCATTGAGGACTGAGCCGACGACGGTGGCGCAGGCGCCGGTGCCGCAGGCCAGCGTGGGACCGGCGCCCCGTTCCCAGACGCGCATCTGCACCTCATCGGGGGCGATGACCTGCACAAATTCGACGTTCGTCTTCTGCGGAAAGGCCGGGTGGATCTCCACCTGGGGACCCAGGGTGGTCACAGGCGCTTCATTGATGTCATTGACGTAAATGAGGCAGTGGGGGTTGCCCATGGAGACGGCCGTCACCCGGACCGCCTCATCGCCGACAGCCAGTTCCTGATTGACGGCAGGTCCTTCGGGACCGACCATGGGGATCTGATGGCGCTGCAGGCGCGGCTCGCCCATATCGACACAGACGCCAGTCACAGCGCCCGTCTCGTCGGTGATGATCTCGGGAACGATGATCCCGGCCAGGGTTTCCACCTCGATGCGGCGCTTGGCGACGATGCCCCGCTCGTAGACAAAACGGGCCAGGCAGCGAATGCCGTTGCCGCACATCTCCGGTTCGGAGCCGTCGGAGTTGAGGATGCGCCAGCGGATGTCGGCCTTGTCCGAAGGGAAGACCAGGATCAACCCGTCGCCGCCGATGCCATAGTGGCGGTCACACATGCGGACGGCGATCGCTTCCCAGTCCGTGCGGTCCAACAGGGGGGGTTCCATGGCGTTGACAATGATGAAGTCATTGCCGAGGCCGTGCATTTTTACGAATTCCATCGACGATGCCACCTTTCCGGGATTCAATCTTTTCCTTATATAGTGCCTCAAAAGAGGAGAGCCTCTGTGACATTGGTTTCCCCGGGCCCAGCGCGCCTATTGGCCGTATAAGGCCCGCCCTCCGCCGCGCTGGCTGAATGGCCGCAGAACAAAGTGGCGAAGACCGGCCAGCAGCAGCCAGCCGCCGGAGAAGAAGAGGACGACGAGCCAGTGAGTCGGCTCCAGGGGAACGGTTTGAAAGATCCGCTGCAACGGCGGCAGGTACACGACAGCCAACTGCATCAGGGCGGAAAGGGTGACGGCCCCGACGAGGCTGGGGTTGGTGAACCAGCCCAATTCAAAGATGGAGTAGCGATCTGACCGGCAGTCAAAAACATAAAAGAGTTGGAAAAAGGTCAACGTGCAGAAGGCCATCGTCCGGGCCAGGGGCAAGTCGCCCAGGTAGATGCCCCAGGCGAAGACAGCCAAGGTGGCCAGTCCGCAATAGGTTCCCCAGATCAAAATATTCCGCCCCAGGCCGCCGGCGAGTATCCGCTCCTTCGGGTGGCGCGGCGGCCGGCCCATCACGTCCGGATCAGGCGTGTCCACGCCCAACGCCATGGCCGGCAACCCGTCGGTAACGAGGTTGACCCAGAGCAGTTGCACCGGCAGCAGCGGCAAGGGAAGCGCCAGGAGGCTGGCCAGGAACATGACCAGCACCTCGCCAGCGTTGCAAGACAGGAGGTAGCGGATAAACTTGCGGATATTGTCATAGATGGCGCGACCCTGCTCGACAGCGGTGACGATGGTGACGAAGTTGTCGTCTGAGAGGACCATGGAGGAGGCCTCTTTCGTCACATCTGTGCCCGCCTTGCCCATGGCGACGCCGATGTCGGCCTCCTTGACGGCAGGGGCGTCGTTGACGCCGTCGCCGGTCATGGCCACCACATGGCCCCGCGACTTCAAGGCCCGGACGATGCGCAGCTTGTGGGCCGGCGAAACGCGGGCGTAGACGGCGACGCGGGGCGCCTTTTCCTCCAGTTGCTTGTCGTCCAGCTCATCGAGACAAGCGCCGGTGAGCACCTCGTCAGACCGGTTGCTGATGCCCAGTTCCCGGGCGACGGCCAACGCCGTCACCGGATGGTCGCCGGTGATCATGATCGTGCGGATGCCCGCTTGACTGCAGCGCGCCACGGCCTGGCGGACGCCGGGCCGGGGCGGATCCATCATGCCGGCCAGCCCGAGGAAGGTCAGATCCTCCTCGGCGATCTCCTGCAGCTTTTCCACCGCCATTCCCGCCGGGAGGGGCCGGCAAGCGAGCGCCAGCACCCGCAGGGCCTCATTGGCCATCCGTTCGTTTTCATCGACGATCCGGCGGCGGCGCTCATCGTCAAGGGGCGCTTCCGCTCCGTTCCAGCGGACGAAGGCGCAACGGGAAAGAACCGTCTCGGGTGCGCCCTTGACAAGGGCCATCATCTGACCTTTGCCGTCGCGCACGATGACGGTCATGCGCTTGCGATCCGAGTCAAAAGGCAGTTCCTCGACACGAACAAATTCAGCTTCGACATCTTGATGGAGAAATCCTCCTTTGGCTGCCAGGACCAGGAGCGCCCCCTCGGTGGGATCGCCCGTGAGGCGCCAGTCCTTTGCCGGGGCTTCCCCGTCGCTCTTCTTGCGACTTCCCCAGAAGGGGATGTTCTTGCCTGTGCTGGTGGTCTCGCCGCCGGTGAGCCGGGCGTTGTTGCAGAGCAGGGCGGCGCGAAAGAGATCGTCCAGATCCGACCAGCCTGTCCCGGTCGTGGCGCTTCCCACCCCGCTTGAAGGCCCCGTGCGGGTCGCGCCGCCGGTGACAGCAGCAGCGCCGGCGATTCGACTTCCCGCGCCTTCGGCGCCAGCCGCCAAATCATGTCGCTCGGCAAAAAACTCGCCCACCGGCTCGATCCCCTGCCCGCTCACATCGACGCGTTCACCGGAGACCCAGACTTGGCGAACCGTCATCTGGTTCTGGGTCAGGGTGCCCGTCTTGTCGGAACAGATGGCGGTGGCGCAGCCCAGCGTCTCCACTGCCGGCAGCTTGCGGACGATGGCGCGGCTGCGGATCATCCGCTGCACCCCGATGGCGAGGACGATGGTGACGATGGCCGGCAGCCCCTCAGGGATCGCCGCCACCGCCAGGCTGACGCCGGTGAGGACCATGCGATAGACCGGTTCGCCCTGATAAAGACCGATGAAGACGACGACAAGGCAGATGGCCAGGCAGAGGACGACGAGGATCTTGCCCAGTTCATCGAGGCGGCGCTGCAAGGGCGTCATGTCGTCGCCGACAGACTCGATCAGGTGGGCGATGCGGCCCATCTCCGTCTGCATCCCTGTAGCCACGACGAGACCGCGCCCGCGGCCGCGGGTGACGCTGGTTCCTGAAAAAGCCATGTTGTCCATGTCGCCGATGCCCACGCCGGCCGTTTCGATCGGCTCGGGCTGTTTACAGACAGGAAGGGACTCGCCGGTGAGGGGCGACTCGTCGATCTCCAGGTCATGAACCTCCAGAAGGCGCATGTCGGCCGGCACCCGGTCGCCGGCCTCCAACAGCACCACATCGCCGGGAACCAGTGTATGGGCCGCCAGGCGCTGCTCGCGGCCATCGCGGAGCACCGTCGCCTCCGGCGCCGTCAGTTTTTTCAAGGCCTCCAAGGACTGTTCGGCCCTGTACTCCTGGACAAAACCGAGAACAGCGTTCATCACCACAATGAGCAGGATGGTGACCGCATCGGCCATCTCGCCCAAAAAGGCGGAAATGGCTGTCGCCGCCAACAGCACCAGGATCATGAAGTCAGTGAACTGCGCCAGGAGACGCCGCCACAAGGGCACGGCTTCGGCCTCCCGGAGGGCGTTTGGCCCCATGCGCGCCAACCGCGCCTCGGCCTCGCGGCCATTCAGCCCTTGCGGGCCCGCGATCAGCGTCCGGCACAACTCCTCATAGGTGAGCTGGTGCCAGGGCTTGTCCGGGGCGGCGACCGTCTCCGGCCCCGAACGACCATGGCCTTTTCGTTTCATCTGCGTTCCCCCGTTTCCTTTTGATTGGCATGCGCCACCGGCATGCGGGATTTCGCGGGCCGCCCCCGGAAATGGACGGGCTCCCCCCTTGTCCTATTTCTATGATTGGAAAGGACTGTCAATGCCACCCCTTCCAATTGCCGCCAACAGGGCGGCCATGCTATGATGAGGGGCGAACGTGATAAGGAGGGCATATGCCATGGCACTCGACGGACTTACTCTGACCACCATCATCGATGAACTGAGACCGGCGCTCCTGGGCGGGCGGATCGACCGCATCGTCCAGCCCCTGCCGGAAGAGATACACCTGATCGGCCGCACCGGCCACACCAACTGGCGCCTTCTTCTGTCGGCCCACCCTGTGACCGGGCGCATCCATCTGACGAAAAAAAACAAGCCCAACCCGACCCAGCCGCCCCTCTATTGCATGGTCCTGCGCAAACACTTGGAGGGCGGGCGCATCCGCGCCGTCGAACAAGCGCCCTGGGAGCGGGTCGTCCGCCTGCGCTTTGACGGCAGCGACGAACTGGGCGGCCGGACGGAAAAGAGCCTGATCCTGGAGATCATGGGCAAACACTCGAACCTGATCCTCGTCGACGACGCCACGGAGACGATCATCGACGGCATCCGCCGTTACAGCCACGCCGTGAGCCGCCACCGGGAGGTGCTGCCCGGCCGGACCTACATCGCCCCGCCTGATCCGAATAAAAAAGCCCCGTCGGATGTGACCGACGAGACCCTGGCGGAACTTGTATGGAAGCACGACGAAAACACGCCCGTGGAAAAAGCGCTCCAGCAAAACCTGATGGGCGTCAGCCCGGAAACAGCGCGCGAGATCTGCCACCGCGCCGGGCTGGGCCGCGACGCCGTCGCCGGCGAATGCGGCCGCTACGAATTCAGCCGCCTCGCCCTGGCCTTGCGGGACCTGGTGTCCCTGGTGGAGCGCCAGGAGGCGACGCCGGAGATCGTCTGGCAAACGGGCGCAGGCGCGCCAAAGACCTTCGCCCCCTGGCCGCTGACCCACCTGGACCCTGCCCTGCGCCGGGAACAGATGGACAGCGTCAACGAGGCCGCCGACCGCTTCTACCACAGCAAGGACGATCTGGAAAAACTGGCGGCCAAACGGGCCGCCCTGGTCAAGCGCATCGCCAACGAATGGGACCGGGCGCATCGACGCAAGACGAGCCAGGAAAAGGACATCGCCTCAGCGGAAAAAGACCTCGTCTGCCGCACCTGGGGCGACCTGCTCTTAGCCAACCTCTATCGCGTCCAGCCGGGCGACACCTCCATCACCGTAGCGGATCTGATCGACCCGGAAAAAACGTATGTGATCGAACTGGAGCCCTCCCTTTCGCCGTCGGAGAACGTGCAGGATCTCTACAGCCGTTACAACAAAGCCCGCCAGACGGTGCTGCTGGCGACAGAGCAAAAAGAAAACACCGCCCAGGAGGTGGCCTACCTAGATACGGTGCTGATCGCTTTGGAACAGGCGGAGAGCCTGGGCGATCTGGAGGAGATCCGCCAGGAGTTGGTGACGAGCGGGTATCTGCCCGATGAGGGCGGCAAGGGGAAGGCTGGGAAAAGTGGGAAAGCTGGCGGCGGGAAGGGCGCTGGCGCTGGCGGCAAGGCTGGTAAAGCGGGCGGTAAGGGTGGCAAAGGCGGAAAAGGCGCTGGCGGGAAAGGCAACAAAAGCGGTAAGGGCGGCGCTGCCGACTCGGAAGGACCGCCGAAACCGATGACGGTGACGACCGAAGATGGCTGGACGATCTGGATCGGCCGCAACAACCGCCAGAATGACTACCTGACGATGAAGCTGGCCCGCGACAAGGACATCTGGCTGCACACGAAGGACATCCCCGGTTCCCACGTGGTCATCCCCATCCGGGACCAGCGCCCCCTCCCCGACGCGGTGCTGGAACTGGCGGCCTCCTACGCCGCCTACTTCAGCCGCGCCCGCGAGGCGGACAAGGTGCCTGTCGACTATACGGAGCGACGATATGTACGCAAGCCCTCGGGGGCGAAGCCTGGATTTGTGATTTATGATCATCAGCAGACGGTGTGGGTGAGGCCGAGGGGGGAACAACAGTGACTTAACATACCAAAAATTTTATGCAACATCTTTAATATCAAGTACTATTAATCTCATTATGTGTTCTTCATCAAATGGATTTGACTCATAGTAACAAACAGCTTGTATGCGTACTTTTCTGTTTCGCATAGAAGAAATAGTAGTCATTTTTATACGATCGTACGTCTCAAAACTATACGAACCCCCGGGGATAGTCTGATCAGGAAAGACATAAAGTCTCCCCGTGTTGGTGTCTTTATCAAACTTGTAAATATCAACATTTATGCTTATTTCTTTGTCTTCAATTTTAACAACGTTATCAAAGAACCCTCTATCTTTTAGCCCTAGTTCAACATAGCATTTATTTTCATCAGATAATTTTATGCTTTCTATTCCGTTTTCTTCAATTGTGTTTGTTAACCTTTTATAGTATTCTCTTGCACCTTGTGCTATGTGATAAGTTTCTTGGTCTATTATCATGCTTTCTTCTCCTGCTTCCACAACGTATGTATTGAAAGATACTTCATGAAAAGTCGGCTCAAGGCCCCTTTTTTTCATCCCATAGATAAGTCTCAAGTATTTATATGCATACTCAGTGTAAGCTACAATAGATTTGGCATTTATAATTGGTATTAATGGCAAGATTAGCTGATCTTTTAAAAAAACTAAAATATCTAGATCAGCTATGAAGGATCCCTTTGAAAACCGAGTTGCTTGTATTTGATATTGCTTTCTATCTTGTTTTACTAGTCGACTTCTATTGTTCAAAACAAGATATGTCCGATCAATAATGTGTTGTATTTCAGTTAACACAGTAGTAACATCATGTAAAATAAAGGATTCAGCATTTCCTTCTATACTTAACCTAATAGATAACTTGTCCATTTTTTATTTCTCCTTCCCTGATTTAGTATTTTCCGTAGAAACAACCGGTGTATTTTGCTCACGCATTATATGCAAGAGTGTTTCAACCTTTTTCCATCCTATCTCTTCTAAAAACTCATCTTTGTTGACCTTCATACTTAATGAATTTAAAAACGAATCAATCCAGGCGTGATATTCCCATCCTATCGAGAATAATGATCTTCTTTTAAATCTTACAAAAACTTGTATTTCGACATAGTAGTGAGTTATTAAATTACCGTTATTGACTTTTAAGTAATACCTATCAAATAGCTCCGGAAGGGTTGTGCTAAATCCGTCAAATATAATGCGGAATTCTATTTCTATCATGGGTGTAGAAATTGTGATAATTCCGTCATCTTTTCTTGTTGTTACACTATCTTGTGGGAGTGTTAATTCAAAACGCCTGTATACTGCACCATTACAAAATGCCATATGTAAAACCTGCTCTTTATCAGTACATTTAATTATTTTTAGAATTTTTTTACTCCCATCTTCATTAATAAATGCCTCTCGTTCGTCTGTAGGTGTTGTAAACAAGTCTAAGATTCTGTTCTTTCTTAGGTCACTTATGTTGTCCCGGTTATATATGCAAAGCTTGTATCCTTTTTTGTTGGCAAAAAAATCAGACAAATGGGCTGATAAATTTTCCAACAAATAATATTCAATAGCCTCTAATAACAATTTTTTTGAATTAATTTGTTGGTTATTTTGGTTATTTGGCGAAACCATATTAAGACTATCTTTTTCCCAATTCAACTTAAGCGCCTTTTTCTCTAAGAACGTTGATGATAAAATTTTAGGTATTTCTTCACCAAAATCGTAACCAGGTATATTTACTAATTGTTTCGTTTGCTTGTTAAATATTAGTACACAAGGAAACACAACTTTGCACTTCATTGATCTGAATTTTTTTGCAAAAAGGACACTTAGCGGAATAAATATAAGGGCTAATCCTATACAAAGCCAAGTTAATTTAGAAATATCATTTAGCTCAAATAAATAATTTGTTAAAAGATTTGTTCCAAATGCTAATAAAAACGCAACCAAGAATAATTCAAAAAAAATTGACCTTTGATTTAAAAAAGTATTGACAACATAATGCCCCATGTTATTTGTTTTCTTCATAACAACCTCCACCTTTACAACAACAAGAATACTGGGTATTTATTATTTGTAATATTTTGTAAGGATAATATAGTGTGTATTTATTATAAAGCACTTCAATAATTTCGTCACTATACGATAGTTATTTTCACACGTTCCTGCCCCAAATGTGCCCTTCCTCCCCCCATCTCTTAAGCGTCGCCGTCACAGCCGCAACGCATCTTATAATGTTGAATTCCAACTCGCTGAACAAGGGTTTTAACATGAGAATTTGCGGAATGTGGGCTTATCCAGTTCGTGCGTTAAGAAACTAAGAGGTGCCCCCCTAAATACGAGGCACCTCTCTTTGTTATGCAAAGACTTATTCTCAGCAGGATATTGTTAGTCTAAGTACGAGGTTTATCGAAAAATCTCATCCATCCTGTATGTCAACCTATGTGCGCTTGGCCAACCAGCCTTTACAAACACATCGAGCAGTTCCAGAAGTGTACGCCGACAATCTGGATTGTTCCGGAAGATCCCTCGATACTCCGCTAGGTAGCGCTCGACGATCCTGACAACCAAATCGGCGGCCATAGAGTCGTACTGATAACCTCCTTCTTGACCAACAAATACGGTGCGACCAATACGGAGGAACACTCTAACCGGATCCACTGGCACTAGGTACTCTAGCGTCTCTAGTAGATGGTGGGTGACTCTGGCAAAGGAGAAATCCGCCAGTACATCAAGCACCTCGCCGGCTTCGGCCAAGAAGAGTCTTTGACTGTCCGGGCTGAGCGAAATCGCATTTGTATCCTCCAAAGCCTGCTTGTTATGGTAGGCGCCCGAAGAAAAGTAGACATCCATGCTTGCGGTATTAACAATTTGGGCTAGGTCACGGGCCTGTTGCTGTAGCTCCTCCGACCACCCGCCTTGTTCTTGTGCCAGTGCCACGAGAAGCCTCCACTGTTCCTTGGCTACCTGCAACACCTGTAGCAGAACGGTCCACGTTCTTTTCCGAACAGACAACCGTTCGGGTTTGGTGGGTTCCACCAAACCGATCGTCAACGTGTCACGTAACTCGGCCACGAAGCGGTGGCATTCGACAGAGTGAGTCAACGGATTCGTAATGATAGGCTGGAGCATTTCTCCGGCACCTACATGGGCCTGCCATAGAAACAATCCCCCGAAGATCTCCACACATGCCACCCGGAGGGGCTTACACGGGGATGTACGGTCGAAGATTTGCCGCACCAATTCAATAATCTTATCGGGATGTTCGCTTGCCAATGGAGCAAGGACAACATGTAGTAGGCCATGTAGCACCCCACGATTTGATTCCTTCATTACCACACGATCAATCAGCCCCCACATGACGGCGTTGGCAGTCTGATGGAGATTTAGTAACCGAACGATCACTTGATATCGCACGGATGGCACGGGATCACCGACAAAACCCTCCAGAATCGCCAGCAACTCCGGATTTGCACCTGAAGGGAAGCAGGCAAGTTCTGCCAAGCCTGCAGCAGCATAAATGCGTGCAGCGGGTTTACCCCAGTGTGGAGTTTCGTCAAACTCAGCGTCATACTCAGGGCGGCTCCTAGGCTCTGGATGCTGTGATGCTTCCCGCAAGACAGATAGCAAAAACGCACCAGGCTCCTCATCGCAATTAAGGTCGGCACACTTTGCAGCACAGGCACATGCCTCCATCAGATTTCCCCACGAGTGGTTCTGCTGTTTGGGGTGAACACCATCCGCTTCCGCGCTCGATAGGGCGTCCCGAAGCTTACATAGGATGGGTAGAGCATCTTTAACTGCATCTAGGGGTGGCTGAGCGTTTTGATAATCCCTGATGAACAACATAACGGGTTGCTCCAACTCCTGGATTCTACGGTTTGCAGCATCATCAATCGGAACTCCCTGATTAGCCAAATGATCTCTTGCGCTGTACTCTCTTGATATAAAAGTACCCATTCGGAAGGGAGGCACATTTTCTGGGGGGCCACCAGTAGCAGCCAATTTGGAAATTTGCTGGAATGCCTCTGCTGTGAAGACGAGATGTGTCGGGAGGCAACCCAGCAAGCGGTCACGCACCCTCTCGCCTAACTCTAGGAAATCATCGTCAACGGTCGAGGGAATGGAAAGGATGGCACGCTCGATCTTTTCTCGGTCTTCATGGGACAAGTAACTATATACAGCCCGAAGGAAATCCCCCGCTACGTTGCTCGTATCGGGGCACTTTAGAAGCGGCAAAGACCAGCCCAGAGATCGAACCTCCAAACCAAGAAGAGCAGGTGCCTCTGCTCCGCAAATGAGTACACGCCGCCACAAGGCAGCCATTCGGTTGAGCCTGACCAATAAGTTGAGTAGTTGCTGGCGTAGTCTGGTCTGACTCAGATCCACACCAAGGGTCGTAAAATAGGTTTGGAAAGTGTCCATCATTTTTAGAGGTTCATCGTGACGATGCTTAAAGCCACCATCCCAAAATGAGCTATCGTCCTTGCGGATAACCGCCTCGACCCCATCAACCAGAAAGGTCTCCTCATGGACGTTTTCCGGTTGACGAGTATGTCCAGTTAGAACGTGGTGCTCAACTATAGAGATTAGCGCTTGGACAGCTTCAACTGGGGCCTGCTCAATGAAACTTCCGAAATCCTCCCCGAGCTGGTACAAAGCAATATCGTAGTCTTGACGGCGGTTTGAAGTCAAAGGGAGGATGCTGCTTCCGCCGATTAACGTCACACCTTCGCTTCTTTCGACGTAGCCAAACGCCGCGATGTATAGGTCTCGGACAAAGGCGGGGTCGCAGTTCATGATATTCCGGGCTTCGCGAGCCAGCAAGAGCACTTCCTGATAACCGTGCTTTGCTAGATGCTCTACTCGGAGCGCAAACCTCAATAAACTGCTAGAGGCCTTTAGATTGCTGCAATAGGTCTGGCAGACGCAGGTAATGGCGTTTTTGACTAGCCATTCATTCCTTGGTTCTTGTGACCAAACAAACTTCAGGAGATTTCTCGCAGCAACTCCAGCCTGTATCTGCTGCTCATCAGTCAAAGCCGTTAATCTTTCACACAATTGTATAAGTAGCATGCAAACAATGTAGGCCACGTTACGGGAGTTTCGTTGACTCAAATACTCAACAAGGTCGGCCCATGGGCCGGCAGCTTGACCAATCATCCGGCGGGCTATATCAGCAGGCGCCATTGCCAACAGCCCACCGATTACGTGCCGTAATGCTGCCTCAGCGCTGGTCGTTCGCGAAGGGTCCTCAAGGTCATCGAGGATCGTCCTAAGATCAGACATTTTTGCACTGGATGTAGCCGCGATAATAGGGCCAATTAGCTTCCCGACCTCAGGAATACGAGTATCCTCCATGACTCGCAGAACAAGTTCCCAAAAAAGCGAACGGGAGTCATCAAGGGACCAGACGTGCTGGAAGTGCATGTCTAAGCTAGGACGAATGACCAAGACCAGTTCGGGATCAGAAGCCAACCTCTCTGTTAAATCGACTCCGCTTCGGAGTATCAACCGCTCAACCGCAAAGTCAAACACCACATGATGTGCAAACACCAGGTTCGAGTCATCGGGACGTGAAGTAGGCGTAGGTTGCCATTCAAGCAGCACATGCTTGCTGAGAATCTGATCGAGCGCACGGCTTGTCCCTGGGGTAACAACTTGAGCGCGCGAAACGCGCAACATTCGATTCTCCACCATTTGAGAGGCGGCCCGTCGAAGCACCTCCTCCCGAGCGTCACGCTGACCGTCTCGCGGTTGAACTACCCGTTCCTCCCAATACCGGTCAAAGAGCTCAATTTGAGTTCTAATCGGGGTAAGTTCCTCAATGGAGACGCCCTCGCCGAGTAGCTCACCCATAAGACGCAGGTTAAACGGTACCCGCAATAGATGCTTCAGCGTACTATCTGCAGACTCTATAAGGTTTCGCAGTTCTGCGGACCTTGCCGCTACCTCTGAGAGTTCTTCTTCGGAGAATGTAGGAACCTGTACGTGGCAGACTCCGGAGAATTCTGGGTCCTTGTAATCATCGAGAGGCGGCCGCCCGCTAAACACAATGCGGAGATCCCGACTATGTCGTAAGTCGAACTTTCGAATCGACGCAACCACCCGCCACCTGCTCTTGGTTCGTACTATCCGAGCCAAAAGATTCGAGAGCATCTGCGCTGTCCGCTCGGATCGGGCCGCATCCAGGGCGTCGATCACTAGAAAGGCAGGTTGGTCACCGCTCCAGTTTTCGAGGACCTCATCAAGGTCGTGCTCCAGCCCGAGTTGTTCTCTGAGTTGGGATTGCGATTCAGCATCTATTCGATCAACCGCTAGGAATACGGTGTCCCTTCCTTCTTGCAGAAGGGTAGAGACCAAATCGTGCAGTGCTCCCGACTTGCCGGCTCCAGGCTCGCCAACAACAACCATGGACTGATCTTCGACCTGACGTCGTAGTTCTTGAACGCATCGCCGAGTAATCTTAATCTCGGCCTCACCAATTCGAAGTCTGGTCAACTCGCTCAGATCCGTTTCCGTCACCCTGGTCTGCCTTTTGAGCGCCTCCATGTCCTTGCGGTAAATCCAAACAGATGCTGGATTCAGCACGTGATCCCTAATCAGGTCCCTTGCGGCAACGTACACTTGTGCATTGCGATCTAGCGGCTTGGCGATAGAGATGTGATCTTCATCAAGCGGGACTGGACTCGCACCCACTCCGGGATGTGCAGAGGTTGGATTAACAATGAGAAACCCTCCGATGCGCCGCGCCTCATAGTAAGTGCGTGTTTGAACTCCTGCCATTGCATGATTACGATACCATTCGAAAAGATCCCGAAGGTGTGCATTGTGTGCTTGTAGATCTTCAATAGCCAGGGTAGGGAACGCAGCGCGAAAAGATTTTAGGAGTGTGGCGAGGTCTGCTCCTTGGTGAGGCGTAGCAAGAAAGAGGACCGCACAAGTGTTATCAAATATGGATCGCTCTGTAGAAGCCTCAGCAGTATCAAACGACATCCTAAGAATCTGCTTAACGAGAAGACCACCTAGACTATGGCAAATGAACATGATCGGCCGCTTCCCAAGACCATATTGCACAAGTAAGTCTAATACCTGTCGTGCACGGTCCGGAAGGGACATCGCGTATCCGAAGTCACCTGTGCTTTTGGAGAACGATCCGCAGAAGCGTGACCAAACTCGCGCCCATTTTGTCGGGGACGCCGCGTAACCGAGGGACCATACGCCGACTTCAGGAAATTCCTGGCCTACCCAGTTGGGCCAATAGGTTTCAGGATTTTTATCCTGTCGCCATGTATCAAAGGCATCTCCACCAAGACCATGGACAAATACCACGTCTGCCCTTCGCTCTGTATCCTCACAGCCGGAGATTGAGTGCAAACGGCTCAGACCAACCAACTCCCCAAGTTATATATCGGAAGGGTGACTGACTACTCCAGACTGCCCAAACTATTTGTTCGCCACTCGGTATCTTATGTTCGGCGGGGTGTAGGTGCCAGTTCATTCATTAATTAATCATAGAATCAAAGCCGACCAACGAATGCCTAATTTACTTTAATAATAATCTTAATTCGGAATTGCCTGCAACTGTTCTTCAAACAGAAATTAATGGTCTCATTATGTGACGTTGAGCGTCACACCACGGAATCGATATGCTGCGTTTGGAAGTGATAACCGATGCAACCCTTGATTTTATTGGATCGTTAATGGAACAATAGTGAAAAGTCCTTATCCCGCCAGTCGCGCAGATTCGCCCGGTAGTCGGGACTTGGTATTACCAAAGACTTAATGTACTTTGACTCGGTAATTCCTTCCACAACTTGGGAGACACGTGCAAAAACGTTCGGCAGTGTATTGACCGAACGTTTATTTATTAGATTA